>DASPQI010000023.1:0-12383 GCA_035625045.1 Syntrophales bacterium
TTAGAATTGTCCAAGATAAAAAGCGATTTTGGTGAATTTTATACAAACAGTAATAATCTGTTATTGATCGGAATGGGAATCGGTATCTCCGGGATTTTTGCGAATACACACATGGACAGAAACATCCAGAATAACTATTCCGATCACGTCAAAAGTTCCACGACAGGCGACATCGCTTCATGGGTAAAACAACCAGGTGATGGAATATACACCATACCCGCTCTGCTGGGCGGCTATATCCTTCTGAAGGATACCCCTATGGGAGACTGGTCACAGAGGTCCCTCCGTGCCCTTGCCGTCGGTGGACCAACCGTTGTCTTCCTTCAATACGCCATCGGATCTGAATCTCCCGCAGAAGGAGGCTCCGGATGGAAACCCTTCCAAAGTCATAATGCGGTGAGCGGTCATGCCTTCGTAGGCTCTGTTCCTTTCATCACTGCAGCCCAGATGTTCGATAATGTCGCGCTCAAGTCCATCCTGTACGGGGTTTCCGTGTTGCCGGCGCTCTCCCGAATCAACGATAACCAGCATTATTTTTCTCAGGCAGCTCTTGGCTGGTATCTGGGGCTCCTGAGCTGCAATGCTGTCTCGAGAACCGATAACAAGGTAAAAGACAAGATATCTGTATACCCTGTACCCATGCCGGGAAACGGTTTTGCTGTGATTATAACGAAAAGTTTTTAGATCGATAATTCCAGAGATGCTTTATAGTCAATAATATATCGTTTTTACTACTTTATAAAATTTTACCTATTGCGAAATAGGTACAATTCATCATGTCAACGAGATTAAGGAGAGTGAAATGAAATCAGTACTTTGGAAATCTATCCTACCATTACTTTTAGGTATAATTGTCGCTTTACTTCCTGCGCCCCAAGGCCTGAATCTTACTGCCTGGTATTTCTTTGCAATTTTCGCTGCTGTTATCTTCGGCCTGATCCTGGAACCTATTCCGGCTGCTGCAATCGGGTTTATCGGTGCTTTCCTGATAGCAGCTCTTGGCTTGGTTTCGCCAAAGCCGGGAGATTCAATCAGGTGGGCATTATCAGGGTTTTCCAACACAACAGTATGGTTGATTTTTGGGGCATTCATGTTTGCCGTTGGCTATGAAAAAACTGGCCTTGGTAAACGCATTGCCCTTGTATTGGTTGAATTTTTAGGAAAGAGGACCCTTGGTTTGGGCTATGCCATAACCTTTGCTGATCTGATTTTGGCTCCTTTCACTCCCTCAAATACTGCAAGGAGCGCTGGTACAATTTTCCCCGTCATAAGGAATCTGCCAGGTCTTTATGGTTCTGCCCCAGGTGAAACAACACGCAGGATTGGGGCGTACATCATGTGGACGGCCTTTGCAGCCACCTGTGTTACCAGTTCTATGTTTATCACCTCTTTAGCCCCCAATTTACTCGCCCTTGAGCTGGTGAATAAGACGGTGAAAATAAGTGTTTCCTGGACGGAATGGTTAGTCGGATTTCTTCCCGTAGCCGCCACCCTCATCCTTATTCTTCCATACCTCATTTACAAGATCTACCCACCGGAGATCAAGTACAGCCAGGAAGTCCAATCTTGGGCAGCGCAAGAACTGCGAAAAATGGGCAAGTTCAGTCGCAAGGAACTGGTGATGGCGATGCTGGCTATTCTTGCACTCACCTTGTGGATTTTCGGAGGAAGCTTCGTGGATGCGACAACGGTAGTAGGAATCGTCATATCCTTGATGATGATTACTGGGATTGTCACATGGGATGATATTCTCAATAACAAACCGGCCTGGAATGTGCTGGTCTGGTTTGCTACGCTCGTTGCCCTCGCTGACGGTTTGAACAAAGTAGGGTTTGTCACCTGGTTTGCCAAGAGTGCATCAGCCCTCCTCATGGGGATGCCGCCACTCGTCATAATGGTTGCTCTGGTTGTAATATTTTTCATTGTTCATTACATGTTTGCCAGTATTACCGCTCATGTTACGGCAGTTCTGCCTGTGATTTTAGCAGCTGGCGCTGCTGTGCCGGGCATTCCTATTATGACGTTCACTCTACTCCTTTGTTACAGCCTAGGGATAATGGGTGTTATATCTCCCTATGCCACCGGTCCTGGGCCGGTTTATTTTGGGAGTGGATACATCAATCGTAAAGATTTCTGGACTCTTGGGCTTATATTTGGTCTAATTTTCATTGTCACACTGTTAGGCATCGGAACCCCATACCTCCTTGCAATCAAAAATTGATGTTGTTGCAGGGAAATTATGGAACTAATGTAATTGGTCGATTAAAAAAACCTGGAAAACTATTCTTGCATATTGTAGCCCTTCTCACAGAAAATTCTCAGACAGGCATCCACCACTTCCTTGTCATAGAGAATACCGCTGTTTCGAGAGTTTTCTTCAAGGGCTATATCTATACTGTGAGCAGGCCTATAGGGACGATTTGATGAAATGGCCTCTAGCACATCGGCTACTGCCAGTATTCTTGCTTCCAAAAGAATCTCCTCACCGGCTAATCCATGGGGATATCCGGAACCATCCATCCTTTCATGGTGCTGGAGAATAATCTGGGCAACAGGCCAAGGGAACTCTATTTCCTTCAACATTTCATAACCAACCTGAGGATGAGTTTTTATCATGATAAATTCCTCCTCTGCCAGCTTCGTTGGCTTACTGAGAATAGCTTCAGGAATGGCTATCTTGCCAATGTCATGGATCATACCCGCTGTGGAAATTCCATTGATTCGTCGGCTGGAAAGATTCATTTCTGTTGCGATAGCACAAGCGAGGTTTGTTACGCGCCGCTGGTGACCAACCATATAATGATCCCTTGCTTCTACCGCTGCTGCCATAGTCTGAAGAGTCGTTCTCACTGCCTTCCTAAATTGTTCAACGTTTTGCATAGTCTCCTCTCAGTATGTTTCCTCAAAGTGATGTTTGCAATGAAACTACCTGACGAATTGCATTCAAATCTTTTCGGTGTCAGCTCTACATTCTATCTTTAAAGTTTGGAGGTTCTTAAACACATATTAACAACCAGCTCAGATGATCAAGGCATCTACTCCCTCAGGATACAATGTCTTAATTGCTAGATGTCATTGAGGGGATTGCACTATCTGTAGTTCTTCCCCATCATATCGCTTTGAATTATCGGCAAAAAAGTCTCGAAACATTAAGATATTAAATGCTAAATTATATCTAGATAAATACCAGTATAAACTAGTATTCCAACTTTAAGATAGATGACACTTAGAAGTGCTATGACACAGGAACTATGAAGATTTATAGAAAGTAGAGGAGGAGACGAAAAGACAACATAAAATACTTCCAAAATTGAAGATGCTCAAGGATGAGTGATTCCAGTGATTGAAAAACTGTCAGGACTATGAATCAATTTTACATTTTATTCTATCCGCAGAGATAATTCTAGCCAACTATTATTTTTTATCATCCAGCACCCCTCGTATTTCCTTGGCAAGTTTGTCTATTACAAAGGGCTTCATTAAGAATTGACGGATTCCCAGTTCTCTTGCCCGCTTCTCATTGATCAGCTCACTGAACCCGGTACACAAAATAATCGGAATATCCGGTCTGATGGACATTAGTTTCTGTGCCAGCTCTATGCCCGTAAGACCTGGCATTGTCATGTCCGTTATGACCAGGTCAAATGCGTCGGGGTGAGCGCGGAAAATTTCCAGGGCGTCTGTGCTGTTCGTCTGCCCAACTACATTATATCCGAGGGACTCCAGTATCTCTTTCCCTATCTCAGCCAGGTCTTCTTCATCGTCAATGAACAGTATTCGCTCGTCTCCGACAGGGAGCGTTTCCATCGGTGAAGATTCCGGTGTGATCGCTTCCTCAATTCTCGGAAGAAACACATTGAATGTAGTACCCTTGTCAGGCTCGCTATAGACAGTTATCCCTCCTCCACAGCTCCTGACAATGCCCTGTACCACAGCAAGTCCAAGTCCGGTCCCTTCACCGGGCCCCTTCGTGGTAAAGTAGGGATCGAAAATCCTCTCCAGGACTGCCGCATCCATGCCTTGACCAGTATCACTCACAGCAAGGCCTACGTAAGGCCCAGGCTGCAGATCAGGGTGCCGCAAAATAAAATGGTCATCAGCATCGAAGTCCGATAACTTTACGCTTAAAATTCCTCCCTTATCGCGCATCGCATGGGCCGCGTTCGTGCACAGATTCATCAAGACCTGATGGATCTGTATCGGATCGGCCAGAACTATGCCTTTTTCTGCCGGTATCGAGATCTCCTGCTGAATCTCTATCGTACTGGGCAATGAAGAACGCAGCAGCCTGATGGCCTCTTTGGCAACGAGCATGACCTGTACAGGCTTCTTTTCCTGCTCGGTCTGGCGGCTGAATGTCAGAATCTGTTTCACCAGGTCTGACGCGCGCGATCCGGCCCTGAGCACCTGTTCCAGTTTGCGCCGCGCCGCGCTTTCTTCCGGGACACTGCTACGTGCCAGTTCCGCATAGCCAATAATGGCCGCCAAAATATTGTTAAAGTCATGGGCAATGCCTCCTGCAAGCGTCCCGATGGCCTCCATCTTCTGGCCCTGACGGAGCATCCTCTCCATATGGTGCCTCTCTGTAACATCCATGACGTTCCCTAAAACCGCCTGTTTCCCCTCATAGGTTATGGATCTTACCGTCTCCATGAGCCACCTGATACGACCCTGTCGATCAATAATACGAAACTCGTAGGGAGTGGATCTTCTTCCTTTCAACATATCTATGGCGTATGACCTGGCCTTTCCAAGATCGTCGGGATGGGCAAGATGAAAAATATTCAGCCCTATAAGCTCGCTTTCCGGATATCCTGTATATTCCACAACATTTGGATTCACAAATATGAATCTCCCTTTCTGCGTTATGTAGACTCCCACTTGAGAACTTTCCGCAAGCGTCCTGTAAAGCTCCTCAGCCCGCTTGCGTTTGGTAATGTCCAAAATCATCGGCAAAAAATAAAGAAGACGGCCCGTTGCGTCTCTGATCGCCCGTACCGACAACTGTCCCCAAATGATTTCGCCGTCCTTGCGAATATATCTTTTCTCCGTAACATACTGGTCGATCTCTCCAGATGCCAGAAGCTTTACCTGTTCTGTATCGGTACCAAGATGATCCGGGTGGGTGATGTCTATAAATCTTAGCGATGCAAATTCCTCCGCCGAGTATCCCAGCATGCGACACATAGCTTCATTGACGCGTGTGAAATAATAATCAAGCGAGGTGATGGCTGCCCCTACAGGGGATTGGTCAAAAATTCGCCTAAAATTGACCTCACTTTCTCTGAGCGCCTCTTCCGCATGCTTGCGCTCGGTGATGTCACGTGCGGCGACTACCCTTGCAGCTCGCCCCTTAAAAGAAATGGGCTTTCCTGCTAATTCCATTATACGGGTAGTCCCATCTTTCTTTTTTATTATTGCTTCGTAAGGCTTTTCATCACCTGCCTGTATATGGTGCAAGACAAGTTGTCTTGATTCAGGGTCGATAAACTTCATTATGTTCTTTCCCAATGCCTCATCAGGCTCATAGCCAAGCATTTGTACTATGGGCTGATTAAAATCAAGTATTTCACCCTTGTCGTGGATGACTATTCCTTCAAAAGTCGAATCAGCCAGGCGTCGGAACCTTTCTTCACTTTCACGTAAAATCTCTGCTGATCTGGCTGTCTCGTAATTGATTATAAGAGGTATTATAATAAGAGTACATATCAATGCCGTCATAATCATGCCGACTGATTTATATATAGTAACTCTGTCTGTTGGGGCCATGACCACAACGGACCAGCCCTCGGGATCAATAACTTTGCGTGAAACGAGATAATTCTTTCCTCGAAACGTAATATT
The DNA here is from genome assembly GCA_035625045.1 of Syntrophales bacterium. Lineage (GTDB taxonomy): Bacteria > Desulfobacterota > Syntrophia > Syntrophales > UBA2185 > DATKLL01. The sequence continues at coordinate 5,845 of DASPQI010000023.1, forward strand.
TGTCCTGTCGGAAACTTCCTGCGACAGTAGTGTCTCAAATGGCTTGTCTCCAAACTGTTTGGAAAAAATCAATGCCCGCTGAGCTTCCTGGTCTATCGGCCTCATACTCTTTAAAAGCATCTCTTTATTGCTGGAGAGGAAAATAATGCCCTGCGGATTTACGAAGAAAAAGTAGGGGTAACCGCTCAGGTGCTCTTCAATCTCATCCAGGTCCTTCTTCATCACTACAACACCAACGATGGTACCTTTGCTATCCCTGACAGGAAAGCTTGCATAGAAACCTCTCTTCAAAGAAGTGACGCCGAGGGCAAAATATCGACCAGGGTTGCCTTTGATCGCCTGTGTAAAATAGGAGCGGAATTTATAGGACTTACCGACAAAGCTATCAGGTTCGCTGCGGTTAGACGAGGCTATGGTCATCCCTTTACTGTCCATAAGATAACCGACAGAAGCATCTAATGCTGTGTTGAATCGGTCCAATGCTGAGTTTGCTTGTGTGATATTATGATCTGTGCGAGAAATTAATGCAGGAATGACCAAGGAAGAACTTGACAATACCTTCACGGCTCCTTCAATCCTTTTTAATTCATCAGTCAAATGAACCGAAAGGATTGATATCGCCGATTCGCTATCATTGAAAATTGCTTCCCTGGCTATATTACCTAAATAACCTGTTGCGAAAAAGCCCCCCGTCACAACGATAGATAGAAGAACCAGATAGAATATCAACCATTTATTATGTGCCAAATTTTTTTGTTTATTAGAGAATGGAGCATATTCTTTTTGCCTCACGATTACGTCTCCTTAGCATATGATGGATGTCTGTATTATTAATTACACCAACTACATGCAACTACATTCCCGCATCGCGCAACATACCATCTATTGGGATTGTTACCCATCATGGAGAACACGCAGTAAATCTTCTATTCATAATCTGCCTCCTCATAAAGAAAGGAGACATGTATTCCAACAAAAGATATTATCCCAATCATGAAATAATATCATCTTCCGCGATAGGGATAAAATCATCCGCACCTGACTGCCGTGAAAACGGGAGCATCTTTACACCCTTATTCCGGGTCGTGTTATTGTCGGGATCGTAGCCACTTCTATTGCTATCCACCTTGAACATTGCCATGGTGGCGGACAATTCTTCCGCACTGGCTGCATTCTGTTGAGTCACCTGACTCATTTCGGCCATTGCCCTGTTTACCTGATCAATACCCTGAGATTGTTCCTGAGATGCGGCTGCTATTTCCCCCATTAACTCAACAACCTTTGTAGAGCTGGCTGTAACTTCACTAAAGACCTCATTTGTAATGGTTACGAGAGACTCTCCTCCTTTAACCTTCTTTACAATGTCTTCAATCAAGGTGGCCGTATTCTTAGCGGAATCCGTTGCCCGCATAGCCAGATTCCTTACCTCATCGGCAACTACCGCGAAACCTGCTCCTGCCTCACCGGCGCGAGCGGCTTCCACCGCTGCATTCAAAGCCAACAAATTCGTTTGGAAGGCAACTTCATCGATACTCTTGATGATCTTCTGCGTTTGCTCGCTTGCTATAGCAATTTCCTTCATAGACTTGGTCAGGTCAGTCATGGAAGCATTTGCCTTTTCAATAGCCTGCTTTGCCGCCGCCATCAGTTTGTTGGCCTCGGCCGTATTGCTTGCATTCTGTCTAGTCATGGAAGCCATCTCGTCGAGAGAAGAGGAAGTTTCTTCTAACGCAGCAGCCTGCCTTGAAGACGACTCAGAAAGGACTTGTGAAATCGACAGCGATTGGCCTACGGCCTCCCCCATCTTTACACGCATAGTATTTATAGACGAAGCGAGGTCACCGATCTCATCCTTAGACTGAATATCGATTTCCTGAGTTAGATCGCCATCGGCTACTTTCTTGATAACTTCAATTGCCTCTTTGATCGGCTGTGTAATGAGCCTCGTAATAAAAATATTGGTCAGTATCGATATGAGAATGGCAATAACCAGTACGATTACAAATGTACTCATCCATGTATTGAATTTGCTGAGGGAAGAATCATACTTCTCCTTGCTCAGCTTGTTCTCAAGGTCCAGAAGCTCATTCAGAGACTTGTTGAGATCCTGGTATTTATCATCCGCCGTACCCATAAACATGGCAGCCACATTCAAATCGGATGTACCTACAGTCATTACACCCATCGCCGGTTTCTGATACTCTAATAAATTGTCAAGGGTCTTCTGAAAGAGTTTCTGCTCATCCGGTGTGAGCGCGCCCGATTTCAACGCATTCTGAACGAGTTCAATAGACTTCTCCAGGGTCGCCTTCTGCTCATTGGCGAGAGCTGTGATCTTCTGCTCCTCATAGTTTGCACCTATCCAACTGATGACCTTGTAAATATTCGCGTGGATATTAGCAACCGTCTTGGTAATATCAGCGGTTTCCTGATATACTTTGAAACGGTTGTTAAACATGTCCCCGATGACCTGCCTTTGCATTGAAAGCCCATCGTAGGCTCCGTATGACAGTGCAATGAGGAATATGAAGACGACAACGGGAAGTAACATCATTTTTTTTGCCATCTTCAGATTTCTTATAATTTTTTTCACGTCAATCCCCCCTCTTTTTAAATTTTATGGTCAGATGGGTTTCGTCTCCCATCTGACCATTTCTAACATAGTTATTTGTATATTCCACAGCAGAAAACATATTCGCCGGATTTCTTCACATATGCTGATTTTGGTTCAATCTTTTTTGATACGGGATTCGTCCATTTGTAATCAACCCAGCCGCTTCCCTTCTTATTGGCCACATCAAGAATCTCCCGGAAAAAGAGTTTCCCATCAGAGTCTTTAATATCAATGAAATGCTGGCCTATCAGCTTCTTGTTGGCCCCATGTGATACAATATCTCCCTTCATATCAACCACATAGATATATAAGTCTTCTTTTACAAACTGCCCTTTCGGATCATCAAACGCCGCAAAGGCTTTCGCCTTTCCGTTCGCCTGAAAATAAGCAATCGCCTTGTCCACATTCGCCTGGGCTTCCTTCGCCGTCCCTTTGGCCAGGACGCATGTGGCCCCTCCTACCAAGAGTCCTGCTATCAAAATCACCACTACTAATCTTTTCATTGCTTCTTTCTCCCTTCTTGAGTTCTTACACTGATTTTCTAAATCTCTATTTTTATAAATTTCATATTTCCCCTGATTGATCGACTTACAGACTAAATATCCGACACCCCCTTTCCTATAATCATTGTCCATCAATTAAGCGTTTATCCTTCAATTACAAGCTCTATTTGCCAAGAGTAATTTTAGTCTCTGCCATGTAATCCGAGGACTTTAACAATTTCTCGATACAATTCCGCCCGGCTGACAGCTGTAGTCTCTTTATCAGTAAACCCATATCCACCTTTTTTATCAGTGCTTCTATTAACGTAAGATTCACTAATAAAGATGATATTTATATCAGAATGAATACTCCTGATTTTTCTTGCAAACTCTACGTCACTTCCATCGAACTTCATTTTCTTGATCAATAATAAATCCGGCTTTTCTTTTCCTATTGCTAGCGCCGCTTCGAGAGTATCCATATATGTAACCAATTCACACTCTTCATTGAGTCTTTTTTCGGCAAATATTCCCCGGATGAATTCGAGATCGTCCTTATCACTTCCTGCTGCCATGACCAATTTCCTTCGTGTCTTATATTTTGTCTTTATATTGCCGTTATCTTGCAATTGGTTTTTCTTAACAGTATTGGAAGTATATCTGTATGGCTCATCGGGAAGACCAAATTCTCTCCACAATCTGTCCACCTCAGATACAGGGATTTTAAGATGCTTGCCGACCTTATAAGCTTTAACCACTCCATCCTGTACCCATCGGTATATGGTAACCCTATTAATCTCGAATAACTTCGCTACTTCTGAAGTTGAATAGAATGACTCAGACATACAAATCCTTTTCACAATTTATGATGAACCGATAGCAACGAATTAACCCCATGCAACCACTGTACCCTCTTATCGGCACACAAATAAAAAAACATTAAGAAAGAGTTGTGAAAAAGATTTAACTATTAATAATAAGGTAAGAAACGGCTCAACTGGAACACCAAATGCATTGAAACCTTTGCAACGAAATAATCCAGTGCAACCACTGTACCTCATTTTCATTTTGAACACAACAATGTAAGTCAACAGATTATGATGAGATGCAAGTAGTAATTTAAAATTGAAGGAAGTTGTACACTTTTTGCATATTCTTCTGTAAATTGAAGGAAAAGAGATGGCAACGGAAATAAAAAGAGACGAAATAGCAAAAATATTTAAGCAGTTAAATGAATGCAAAAAAAACCTTAAGCAGGCGAACATCCATTCATGTCTTATTTCTTTCAAATCAGTCCTGGAAAAAACACTGAGCACGCCGATGCTGCCATCCGATGAAAAAGAATTAATGGCAGAAGTGAATGCATTTCAGCAGGCCATTTCGGAAAGCAAGAATTTTAAAGACATTTTCGGACCTGTATCGTTCCAGGGCCAAGATTTCAGTACATGTCTAGATTTTGTGCAGCAATTAATCCGCGTTGAAGAGGAAGGGATACGAGACAACGCTGATTTTCGTCAAAAAGATGACATATCTATCCAAGATATTGCCACTATTACCAAAGACCTGGAGACGGAGGCACAAACAGTCATGCTACTTATTGATAAGGGTGAATACACCAAGGCAAAGGAACTTATAGCAGATAATGATATTTTAATAACCTTTGTTGTTCAATCGTATAACAGGAACGGAATCAGCCTTCGGAAGGAGGGCGCTTATGATAAGGCGATAGCAGAGTTTGAAAAGGCCCTTACTATTCTGCCTAATGACGAAGGGCTGCATTACAACGTGGCCAGAGTGCAGGTTGAAAAAAAGAATTGGAAAGGCGCCAAGGCCTCAATTCAGGAGGCTTTGAAAATAAACCCTTTATTCAAAGAGGGCAATGACCTGCTGAAGTATATAAATGCAAAATCTTAAAGATGATGCAACAATTAATACCCGCAATGTTTCTAACCGGCTAAGCGTATAACAAAAATCACTGCCAGGAAATTATTGCCGATACCTGTTTCTAGAAATGCAACAATGGCACAGATAATGAATGACATCGATTATTATTGATACCTACACATATAAAACAATTTTGCGTTATAACGAAGATGAATGTTCTTAAATATAGAAAAAATTGATCTAATAAATATTATGATTAATAATACCAATGAATTACAAACAAATAATCCTGCCATCCTGTTTCAAAAAGGGGAACGCTTTTTTAATGAAAAAGAAATCAGTAAGGCAAGAGTTTGTTTTGAGAAAATTATTGCCATGGACTCTCAACACATAGAGGCTCTTAACAACCTAGGCGTTATCCTATTTTTTGAAGGTGAGACAAGTCAAGCTTCTGAGCTCTTTGAAAAAGCACTTTCCATTGATCCTTCATATAAAGATGCCATAAAAAATTTATATTACTTATTGAGGTCGTCGGGAAACCCATCCGCAATAATCAGTTATCTAAGAGAGGCCATCCGGCTAAACCCTCAGGATCAGGAACTTGAAAAATTATTCCAAGAAGTCACATCACATATCTCAAATGGCAAAAAAAATAATTTGGCTTCTGAAATAGGCAAAATAGAAGCTTTTTTTGTGCTTTCTACCGGACGTTGCGGAACTCATACATTAGCGAAGATCTTAAGTTTATCCAAAAAGGTTAAGATGCATCACCACCCAAATCCAGTAATGGGAAATGAATCAACTTTTCTGTGGAAAGGTGACGTGAATAAATCTGATGTTTCTAGACAGATACTTTCCCCTCTTATCAGTGAAGCATCGAAAGATGGTCTTGTACATGGAAGCATAACGCCCGAATTGACGCTGTTTACCGATGTTATAGCTCAGAAATTGCCCAATTCCAAATTTCTCATCTTAGTGCGTCATCCATATCAATTCGTGCGATCTGCTTTAAAACAAAACTACTATCAGGGGCACTCTGATGATTCTTTACGATTGCAACCCTCAAAAAGTTCTGAGTTCTATTCAAAATGGAAGGGATTAAGTCAAATCGAAAAGATCTGCTGGTTATGGGTGGAAACTTATAAATGGATACTTGAAGTAATATCTAAATTAAACAAACAGAGGTATCTGATCATTCATTTTGAGGACATTCAATCCGGCTCATCCAAAATTCAAGAAATATTCGAGTTCTTGAATATTGATGGATACTGTGAGAAAGATGTCAAACAGATATTGGAAATGAGTTTAAATTCTCAGAGTTATGGACGTTTTCCGACACCTGATGTGTGGTCATCTAAAATAAAAGATATTGTCAATGATCAATGCGGCTCTTTGGCAAAACAATTTGGTTATATTTTAGAAACGACACCTGTCGCTGTTCCTTATACAATAAATCATCCATGTTGGCGGCATGTCCCAAAGGTCAGCATTGGACTCCCTATTTACAGTGGTGGTACCATGCTGGCCGATTCCCTTGAATCAATTTTATCTCAGGATTT
>DASPQI010000024.1:0-5841 GCA_035625045.1 Syntrophales bacterium
ATAATATATTTTTTCATTTTAGGTTGGAATTTCTCGTGCAATCTGCTATGTTCCGTACTCAACAGTATGAAATTATTAGACATACATTAAAGCGAGGACATAAAATGCGCAGAAAATTCAATCCCCAAATGAACCTTTTTACCGCCACATCCAGCAACCCAATTGCCAGGGAACTGGAACATGTATCTCAGATTCTTGATGCCAATCCTCAGCTTCTCGATCTTGTGTATCAGGACCTGGTTAAAGCAAAACGCCACGATACTGGCAGGGAAGGACTGACCGCCGAACAGGTGTTGCGCTGCGCCGTTCTGAAACAATATCGTCAACTCAGTTATGAGGAGTTGACCTTCCACCTTGATGATTCATCAGCCTTCCGCGGTTTTTCCCGTCTGGAGATGGGACAGTATCCTTGCAGGTCTATTCTCCAGGAGAACATCAAATCCTTATCGGAAGAGACCTGGGAGGCGATCCACCGGGAGATCATCGGCTATGCCCAGCGTGAGCAGATCGAGACGGGCAGGAAGATCCGTATTGACTCGACGGCCGTTGAGACCGATATCCATCATCCGACTGATTCCACCCTGCTCTTCGACGGTATCAGGATAATTACCCGTTGGCTTGTGGCGGGCAAGCAACTGTCGCCACAACCTTGCTATGCCTTTTCTGACCATACAAGGGTTGCCAGGAAACGGGTCATGGTCATCTTCAATGCCGGGAAGGAGACTATACGACAAGCCGCCTATCGGGACCGCCTTTGCTATGCTGGCCGTGTGGTAAATTATGCTTTGGCGGCGATCACTGAACTTCGTTCATTTCAAGGAGCGTATATCCGCGATTCCCTCGCTGTCCTTGGTCTCGCCCACAACCTCGAACGTGCCGTCGGTATCCTCAGGAAAGTCATCGGCCAGACTGAACGGCGCGTCTTCAAGGGCGAGAAGGTTCCTGCATCGGAGAAGATCGTCTCTTTTTTTGAGGAGCATACCGACATCATCGTCAAGGGTGGTCGGGATACCCAGTATGGCCACAAGGTCTTTCTGACTGGCGGCGCGTCCACACTGATACTGGATTGCATGATCGAACGTGGCAATCCTGCTGATGACGATCGTTATCAGTATCTCCTCGAACGGCATGCGGAACAGTTCGGGCGCATGCCCAGGCAGGTTAGCGCCGATGGAGCGTTTGCCTCGCGGGAGAACCTTGCCTTCGCCAAAGGGCATCAAGTTAAGGATGCCGTCTTTTCTAGGAAACGGGGTCTTTCCGTTCTCGATATGGCTAGGAGCAGTTGGGTCTACAAGATGTTGCGCAACTTCCGTGCTGGTATCGAGGCAGGAATCTCAACATTGAAACGGGCCTTTGGCCTTGACCGCTGCACCTGGACTGGATGGAAGGGATTTAAACAGTATGTATGGAGCAGTATCGTATCCTACAATTTGTTGGTGCTGGCCAGAATCAGACTGGCTAGAGCCTGAAACGTTTATCCGACAGCAATTCTCCTTATCCAAGGGGTACATGCGTCTTGATTTGAGAAAGAGCAGCTCGACTTGCTGAAATCAGCTCTGTTGATGGCACGGCACTGGGTATTTATCCCGGTACCGTTGATCACCTCTGTTCAAAATCCGGGGTTTCCGGATGGACACTAGCCTAGTTATATCCAAGAGAAAGCAGACATTAAAGTTATTGTTATTTTATGTCACATCGACGATAATTAATTATTGATTAATTGTTTCCGATTATATGTCCGGTCATTGATAAGAACTGTAAACACTTTGTTTTTTATGGGTGATATTATGATTCCTTTCAAACAATTTTTTAGGGATTGCACGAACCAGCTGCTAGCCGTCATCTCGTTTTTGATGTGTGCAAGTATTATCATCGCCTCTGATCAGAACGCTTATGGCAATCCCAAGATTTTTGACGATGCATTAAACATCATCGAAAAAAATTATGTTGAGCCCGTCGATAAGGAAAAACTTATTCAGGCAGCGCTTAACGGCATGCTGCAATCCCTGGACCCCCACAGTGGGTTCTTGACGGCTGATATGTATAAGGAACTGGAGGTAGAAACAAAGGGTAGTTTCGTGGGTATCGGTCTTGAGATAACCATTCTCGATTCTATCATTACGGTTGTATCACCCATTGAAGGCAGTCCTGCGTACAAGTCCGGGATAAAAGCTGGAGACCAGATCATCAAGATCGAAGACAGCTCCACTAAAGATATGACCGTTGTGGATGTTGCGCATAAATTGAGAGGCCCTGAAGGTACTAAGGTAAGAATTACCATCATGCGCAAAACTTTCAAAAAACCCAAGGACTTCATTATCACTCGCACGAGCATTAAGGTACCCAGCGTTAGGTCCAGTTACCTGGAACATAACATCGGTTACATCAGGATTTCACATTTTCAGGAAAAGACAACCGACGAAGTCAAACAAGCTTACCTGGACCTAAAGAAGAGATCAAAATCTTTAACCGGTTTAATCCTGGACATCAGAAATAATCCAGGGGGCCTTTTAGAAGAAGCCCTTCTTTTGTCGGAATTTTTTCTCAAAGAAGGAAGCACCATAGTTTCAATCAAGGGACGGGACGCGAGTGATGAGGAAAAATTTACTGCAGAAGCTAATGGAGATAAGCCTACCTGTCCTGTAATTATTATAGTCAACGAGGGAAGTGCTAGCGCAGCGGAAATCGTGGCCGGTGCCTTGCAGGATCATGGTCGGGCGGTCATCATTGGGACCAGGACGTTTGGCAAAGGCTCTGTACAAGGAATAATTCCTTTTGAGGATGGTTCAGCAATCATGTTGACCATTGCAATGTATTACACCCCGAAGGGAAAGTCTATCCAGGCGGAAGGAATTATCCCTGATGTGGAGGTTGAGTTCACCGAACCAGCCGAGAAAGAAGAATTGGGACCTGTTGTAAGGGAAAAAGATATTGAGGGGCATATCAAAGGTGAAGAGGAGCTTAATCCAGAAAAGGGGAAAACACCGGCAAAAGAAGACTTAGATACCATGAAAGATAATCAGTTGAAGGTCGCTATTGAACTTTTGGAGAGCTGGAAAATCCTGAAACGCGAAGAAAAAAACTAATCATAGTTCATGATGTAAAACGCGGCCGATGAAGTCGTCAATATTGCTGATGACATGATATTTTCAACAGGAAGTCGTGGCGAAAACAACCTGCACATAAAATGTATCGCCGAGGCATTGCACGTTAACTGGACTGGACAATTGCTTTGATCAATGATGGCGATAATCGCCTCAGCAACATAAGCGGTATCCTCTCCGAGCTGTGGGCAATCAGGAATTTCGCAAATGACCACCTGGCACTCGGAATCAGCCTGGGCCCCCTTTGATATTACCCACGATTCCGGAGTGTAGACGCTACAAAAGCATATTGATTGGATGTCTCGATAGCAAATACAAACGTTGATAGCTACTGATTGGTTTGGATTAATGAAAATGAATTGAAGGTGCACAAATTTGCGGCTAATTTTCCGTAGATGTTGCGTCTCTCTACTTTTCTTGAAATGTTGTTTTTCTGCTTTGGCTCATCCATAACAATACTTCAACCAGAAATTGTTATAACTGTAAGTAAAAAAAACAGAGCCAATCGGCTCTGCCTTATACGTTTACAATAAATATTGAACTGCTTTCAGCTAGTGCCGCCAAAACCTCCCTCAACTGATTCAGCAATACATCGACCTCGCACTTCTCAAAAGTATCTATTGCATTGGAGATTCACTCTCGGTTTTTCTCTGTTTTACCTTTGACCTTATGTATTCCTTCGGCTACTTTGCAGTATATCCCCGTGCATCAAGGCAGGCGGCCATGGCGCGCTTATAGTCGGCGTCTTTCTGGGCAGACGGCATGCCTCCCGGTGGCTGCGTCGGATCGTACTTTGTCTGACCCACGGCCCAGATGTGACACTGATAGCGATCCTCTGCCTGTTGCTTCTCACTCTGGCCTTTACGGGGATAGATAAATAGCTGCTCTCCGGGCGGTGAGGCTGCCGCTGATGGTGGCGCTGCTACAGGCGGTGGCGGCGCCTGGCTCACTGCACCCTCTGGAGGGGCTACAACTGTATAACCCCCGGGAGCTTGAACATAGTAGACCTCATTGGCATAGTAGTAAGGCACACCCCCTACCCAGATAGTCGCATAGTACGGTGGCAAGACGGGAATGACGAGGCCAAACGGCGGCGCGATAATCAGAAACCGCGGTCCATATGCGCGGTACCATACTCCTCCATAAAAGTAGTATCGTACACCGCCATGGACGAACACGCTACGACCCCTCGGCAAAACGTCGACATAATGGCCGCGGGCCGGGTAATAATGGTTATGCCCATGACGGCCATCCAGGAACTCTCCATGATGAAATCCGCGCTCGTCCGCTCTTGCCACCTGCGTTAACCCGAACACCATGATCCCTGACAACAGAGCAAGCATAATCCCGATCACAAGGTATGGGCGCTTATTGCTATTATATGACATGGTTATCAACCTCCATAAAATTCAAATATAACTCCCCGGCATCCCTTACTTCACAGTATAGCCGCGGCCTTCGAGGCAAGCCGTCATCGCACGGCGGAAGCTCCGCGCTTTTCCTTCGTAGCGGGCGTCAAGCGCCTGATCGCGCCTGTTATAGGCCTCCTCCATCTGCTGGGCATACTGCTGTCTGGAGGCATCTGATGCAGCGCCGACGACAGCTCCACTACCCGCACCGATCAAAGCACCAGCACCCGCGTGCCTTGGTCCGCCTATTAACGCACCAAGAACCGCACCTGTGATAGCCAGAACAGCTGTATCATGACCGGGTGGGGGCATTGGAACTACCTTGACGCGCTGCGCTGGCGGAATCGATGACTGGCTCGGGTCGAAACCGGTCTGCTGCATCGCCCAGTTGTAACATTCATAGTGGTCACGTGACTGTTGCTCGGTTGTCTGACCCTCTTTCGGATAAAAATATACCTGCGTAATGGGAGCCGTCGGGCCTGGGCTTGGGCCTGGAACCGGAACCTCGCGATATGCAGCAGGATAACACGCAGCCAGTGCAAGGCTTAATGAAAGGATCAAAAGCCAAAGGCCTGCTTTCGATACCAAGCATTTTTTTATATGTTTGTCCCTCTTCATCTTCCAGACTGATATTGGCATTTATGTCCTCCTTTGTAGTTAAAATTACAGAAACCACCGCCACAAAAGGATGTCTGCTTCCGTTACTCTTAATTTATTTCTCTTTTATCATTTTAATTCTGTTTTATATAAATAGCAAGGGCTGTGCCAGAGTTATCATATCAGAGTGTATCTATTGAATTCATGGATATATTGATACGTTACGCGAAGTCGCTAAGCATCTCCTAGGGACACAAGGATGGATAAAAAGTATACAATTTTAATATACACTTGCTGTTGATGGGAGGTGAGTAGGTATAAATGAAACTACCGCCTTTAATTTCTGAATATAAATTTTGTAACGGTTCTCTTTTTACCATTTTGTTGAGCCAATGCTCTGAAGTAAGCCTGTGAACAGCGAGAAATCATTGTCCCAGCTGAAGGTGTATCTCAAAGATTCCTCACAGTGTTTACCGCAAGTGAAACGAAGTGTTTCAAATGACATTTTCCACTATAATGACACGGCCTCTTCTTAGGACTGAGAGGATCGGATAAGCTGATGGGAATGTGTTCGCTACTGGATTCAAGGGAAAACTATCGTGCCTGGATATTTTTTGACCAGCTGGATACCTTAAAATGGATACATTTTATTCACCGTCGCTTAAGACAACCCGCGTCTGTTAGAGAATATTGAGCAATATTGGACGCTTGGTATATATCATTCTGGTCGG
>DASPQI010000025.1:0-5160 GCA_035625045.1 Syntrophales bacterium
GACCAGGACAATAGCCAATCGCATCCGCACTGATGGCGTCGTGGAAAAAATCCCTGCGGAACAACTGAGAAAGGCGGAATTGTTCATTGTGTCCACGGGTGAAATCATACCTGCCGATGGTGAAATCATCGAAGGGGTCGCCACTGTCGATGAATCGGCCATTACGGGAGAATCGGCCCCCGTGATTCGCGAAGCCGGCGGAGACCGGAGCGCTGTTACCGGAGGGACAAAGGTCCTGTCGGACTGGATCAAGGTCCGTGTGACGGCAAACCCCGGTGAGAGTTTTCTGGATCGGATGATTAGTCTTGTAGAAGGTGCCAAGCGCCAGAAGACACCGAATGAGATCGCCCTTACGATCCTTCTTGCGGCACTGACTATTATTTTTCTCGTCGTCATCATCACGCTGAAGTTCTATGGTCTCTTTTCGGGGATATCCTTTTCAGTTACCGTCCTGGTGGCACTGCTGGTCTGCCTGATCCCGACCACTATCGGCGGCCTTTTGAGCGCCATCGGCATCGCGGGAATCGACCGAATGGTGCAGAGAAACGTCCTGGCCATGAGCGGCCGCGCCGTTGAGGCGGCGGGAGATGTAGATGTGCTGCTTCTCGATAAGACAGGAACCATCACCCTGGGAGACAGGCAAGCTACCGAATTTATCCCCGCGCCCGGCATCACCGTGGAGGAACTGGCCGACGCGGCGCAATTAGCCTCGCTGGCCGATGAGACGCCGGAGGGGAGAAGTATCGTCATTCTGGCAAAAAAGTATGGTTTGAGAGGCCGCTCGATTTCCGAAATGCCTCAGGCCAAATTCATTAATTTCACAGCGCAAACGCGGATGAGCGGCGTTGATCTGGATGAACGCCGGATACGGAAAGGGGCAACCGATGTTATGCAATCATTTGTCGGCGGGCATTTCCCCGTGGAAATCCATAATACCATTAACCGTATCTCCCAGACGGGCGGGACCCCACTCGTAGTTGTCAGCGGTGCGCAGGTTCTGGGCGTTGTCCATCTGAAGGACATTGTGAAAGGAGGACTCAGGGATCGGTTTGAACGGTTCCGCGCTATGGGAATCAAGACCGTGATGATCACCGGCGACAACAAGCTCACCGCTGCCTCCATCGCCAGAGAGGCGGGTGTAGACGACTTCATCGCCGAGGCCCGGCCTGAAGATAAACTGGTATTGATTCGTAAAGAGCAGGCGAAAGGACACCTGGTTGCGATGACCGGCGACGGCACAAATGATGCGCCCGCACTGGCTCAGGCCGATGTGGGCGTTGCCATGAATACAGGTACACAGGCAGCGAAGGAGGCGGGAAACATGGTGGACCTAGATTCCAACCCAACGAAGCTTATCGAGGTCGTTGAGATCGGAAAACAGATGCTCATCACGCGGGGTGCCCTGACGACGTTCAGCATCGCCAATGACGTAGCGAAATATTTCGCCATCATTCCAGCCATGCTCGTCGGCTCTTTCCCGGTCATAGAGCCTCTTAATATTATGAGACTTCAATCGCCGGACAGTGCGATTCTGAGCGCCGTTATCTTCAACGCCCTCATCATCATCGCCCTTATCCCACTCGCCCTTCGCGGTGTGAAGTTCCGGCCGGTGGGAGCGGCAGCTCTTCTGAAGCGTAATATCCTGATTTACGGCCTCGGCGGCATCATTGCGCCATTCCCGGGGATAAAAATAATAGACATCCTTGTTAATGCTTTGCATCTTACGTGAAGAGGAGTTGTTATTATGAAAAAACTGTTGACGGAACTTCGAATCTCCCTCGTCGCCACCCTATCCCTGGCAGTAATTTTATGCGGCCTCTACCCGGCGCTGGTCTGGATCATGGCGCAGGGTATCTTCCATAACGAGGCCAACGGTTCGCTTATCATCAAGAGCGGCAGAGTTGTGGGATCGAGCCTTCTTGCGCAAGGCTTTACGGGTGCGAAATATTTTCATCCCCGGCCGTCAGCGGCAGGTTCCGGTTTTGATGCCGCCAATTCCGGCGGGAGCAATCTCGGCCCTCTCTCTCAGAAGCTGATGGACGATATTGGACAGCGTATCCGAGACTACCGTAACGAGAACAAGCTTTCGCCCGACTCCATGGTACCGGCCGATGCAGTAACTGCATCAGGAAGCGGCCTCGACCCGCACATCAGTCTGGAAAATGCTTTACTGCAGGCCTCCCGTGTCGCACGAGCACGAGGATGGAGCGTGGAAGATGTGCATGGTAAGATCACAACCCACATGGAAGGGAGATTTCTGGGGATCTTTGGCGAGCCTAGGGTAAATGTCCTTCTCCTAAACCTGGATCTGGACGGGAGTAAATGAGACATGCCTGTTGAAAGTCGAGCAGATGCTTTTTTAAGGATGATTCGGCGGTCTCAACGCGGCCATCTGAAGGTATATCTCGGGTATGCCGCGGGTGTGGGAAAAACCTACCGTATGCTCCAGGAGGCGCATCAACTCAAGGATGAAGGGATCGACGTAGTCGTGGGACTTGTGGAGACCCATGGCCGGACGGATGTCGCCAAACTCCTGGAAGGGCTGGAAATAATCCCCAGACGCAGACAGGAATACCGCGGTATCGTTATCGAGGAGATGGATGTTGATGCCGTAATTGCCCGCAGGCCTCAAATTGCGCTTGTGGATGAGCTTGCACACACCGATGTGCCGGGCAGCCGCAACGAGAAGAGGTATCAGGATGTCCAGGATATACTTGCGCAAGGGATTCATGTCATCACTACATTAAACATTCAGCATCTGGAAAGTCTTTATGACATCGTCGAGAGGGCGTCCGGCGTTAAGGTACATGAGCGCATCCCCGATGCTGTCCTTGCCGAAGCGGACCAGATCGTTAATGTGGATTTGACTACGGAAGACCTGGAAGAACGTTTGAAAGAAGGCAAGATATATCCGCTGGAGCGCATTGAAACAGCCCTGGCCAACTTCTTCAAAAAATCAAACCTGGAGCAGCTCCGGGAGCTGACTTTGCGTGAGCTGGCGTCTCAGATAGATCTGCGGTACCGGGATGATCTGGAAGAAGATATAGCGGCGACGCCCGACCAGGTGATGGTCTGTCTTAGCTCAAAAGGCCCTAACAGTGAAAAATTACTCCGATATACCTCACGACTGGCGGGCAGGCTCAACCGAAACTGGTATGCCGTCTATGTTCAGACACCGTCGGAGTCGCCCACAGCCATCGACGCGCGGACACAGAGTCTGTTATCGGGTACCTTAACTCTCGCAAAGCAGCTCGGGGCAATTGTGTTCACCTTCAAGGGAGAAGATATCGTAAAGACGATATTACAGTTTGCTAAAGAGTACCGTGTAGGCCATATCGTGATCGGCAGCCCGAGAAAGATTCCTTTCTGGAAACTTCTGTTCGGCGAACGCAGTGTCGCCGAACGTCTGATCCACGATGCCAGGGGTGTTAATGTCACTGTACTGGACACGCAGGAACCGGAGGCGGCCGTACCCATACCGGTGGAAGCGAAGATTATCCAGGAGGAGGCAGTCCCTTCAGTCTCCACGGAAACCGGCGGCACAGGCTTAAGTCAATTCATATCCCGTGAGAGCATTGTCATCTGGGATACGCCTGTTGCAAAAGACGATTTGCTCAGGATTCTCGCGGAGGCGGCGCGGTGCTCAAATAATATTAATCAAAGATTAAAGGGGTTTGATGCAATAAGGAAAAAAGAGGAAGAAGCTTCAACCTTTTTTAACGAAGGGGTTGCCTTCCCCCACGCGAGGATTGAGGGATTAAAACGCTCGTGCGTTGCTCTCGGGCTGACCCGCGGGGGCGTGCCGGATGTGGTTACAGAGAAACCCATTGAATGTGTATTTTTAATCTTTTCACCCGCTGATATACCTGATGAACAGCTTCAAATACTAGCGCTGGCCAGCAAGGCCGCCCAGGACAGGCATCTGATGGACAACATGCGGTCTGCGAAAACCCCTGCTGAGGCATATACAGCCATCCAGGACTGGGAAGCCGTATCATAATCTGCTCAACTTATGAACATCCTAGCCCTGCTCCGGCTTATCTTCTTTCAAAAACAGGACGATTCTTCAGTTGTCCGTTGTTTGCGCTGTCCTCATCAGACTTTTTAGGCAATTGATCAAGTGTCTCTTTGTTGTCTGATTGTATCTGATCTTGAGGCTGCTTCAGGTTATCCTCCTCAATTGATTCAGGTTCGCTCATAACCTCCTCATACTCAGGAATCACTATGCCTCTTCTTACCATGATTTCGTAGATCCTGTCAGAGCGGTTTTCAACAAACTTTGAATCACCGGTAGGATTAAACCTTCTGGGATTGGGGAGGACGGATGCCAGCCGCGCCGCCTCCTTCGCCGTTAGTTCTGATGCGGGCTTGCCGAAGTAGCTATGCGCGGCAACCTCGATACCGAACAGACCATCACCCCATTCAGCAACATTCAGGTAAAGCTCGATAATCCTTTTTTTGGAAAGATTTCTCTCTAATCGCCAGGTAAGGATAGCTTCCTTTATCTTCCGCACAGGATTTTTTGAAGGGGTCAGGTACAGATTCTTTGCAAGCTGCTGGCTTATCGTACTTCCGCCAATGGCAAATTTCTTTTTCTTAATGTCCTTTTCAATGGCCTTTTGTATGGCGTCATAATCAAACCCCTCATGTGTCCAGAATTTATCATCTTCCGCAATGATTACCGCCTTGATAACATAAGGAGAAACTTGTGCGAGCGGTATCCATTGATAGATTATCTTTTTCTTTTTACCCTGACTTTGCCACTCTTTTTCCCGATATTCCATGAAGGCCGTCTTTTTGGGGTGCATCTTTCTCAGCTTTGAAACGTCCGGGGAAACAAAATACACACCGATACTAAAAAAGAGAACAGCTGAAAGGATAACAATAAGAATTTTAAGAACTTTTTTCATTATTACAAGATTTCCATGATCCAATAATCTATCATCCCTTTTTTCCAAGGGGTGTAAGAGGGGATTTCCCCTCTTTTTTATTTTAATGGCATAAAATTGTGAATGTTTCATACACTAAATTATCACATAATTAAAGTAAGGAGACATAATTTCACAAGATTTCCTAAATAACATACAGAGAGCTTTGAAAAAACACTTCATGTCAGTATGAGGAGCAAAGCTACGTGACAATTTTATGACTAATCAACTA
>DASPQI010000026.1:0-3047 GCA_035625045.1 Syntrophales bacterium
AAATCTGTAATCCAAAAACCGTCCATTGCTGTGCCGATAATTGTTTCGAAGTTCAGTTCCAATTCAAACACCGTTCTCATTTTCAAATTTTGCGGTGAAATGAAAAATGCTGCCCTCTCCTAAAGCACTGTCAACCCACAGCTGTCCGTTCATAAGCTTTACGAGCTTCTGACTGATAGCCAATCCCAACCCCGATCCGCCATACTTCCTGGCAGTGGATTTGTCGGCTTGTGTAAAACTCTCGAATATACGGCTTTTTATATTGTCCGGGATACCGATGCCGGTGTCCTTCACAGAAAAGCACAGAATTACATAATCGCCTTCATTTTTTTGACACATAACACTTAATTCTACGCTGCCCCTGTCCGTAAATTTCAAAGCATTACCCAGCAAATTAGCCAACACCTGTTTCAGGCGAGTAGGATCGCCTTTCAGCACCTGCGGCACATCAGTGGAAATGTTATATTTGAGTGACAGACCTTTCTTTTCTGCAAGATATTCGAACATCCCAACGGAATTGGCGATAACCTCCTGCGGAGAGAAAGCCATGTGTTCAAGTTCGAGTTTGCCGGATTCTATTTTTGACAGATCAAGCACATCGTTGAGAATCGACATCAGGGAATGAGAGGACTGCTTGATCAATTCAAGATATTTTTTCTGTGCTGGGGAAGGGTCTGTATCAATGGCGAGATCAATCATTCCAATTATACCGTTCATAGGGTTTCGCACATCATGGCTAATCATGGAAATGAGATCGCTTTTTGCCCTGTTTGCAGCATCTGCTTTTTCTCTCGCCGTTTGCAACGATTCCTCAAATAATTTTCGCGCAGTAATATCTTTAGATATATGAATGACACTGTCGATAGTTCCTTCTTCATCATATACGGGGTACGTGGACACTTCAGTATAAATTTCCCTGCAATCCGACGTGTAACAAGAGTGCTCCTCCGTGACGTGGTTTTTGCTTTCGAGTGTTTTCAGGATTGGACAGGGAAGACCGGAAT
Organism: Syntrophales bacterium; assembly: GCA_035625045.1. Taxonomy (GTDB): domain Bacteria; phylum Desulfobacterota; class Syntrophia; order Syntrophales; family UBA2185; genus DATKLL01. The sequence continues at coordinate 1,005 of DASPQI010000026.1, forward strand.
CGGCACAATGCGAGGAGCGGTCTTTTAAAACCTCGTAACAGCGCCTACCTATGGCTTTTTCATTTTCTCGGGTATATCTGCCGGAAAAGGCACTATTAACCTTAATTAGCTCAAAAGTATGCGCATCAATAACGGCAACAGGTTCATTTACGCCATTGAAAATCTTCTCACTGAAAGAATGTGCCCTCTTAAGTTCATCAGCCTTACTCCGTAATTTCTTACCACCAAGATGAATAACGGAAATACATAGAAGCCATGCCGCAATATGTCCTGCCCCGGTCATGAATTTCAATTTCTTCGCTGCGGCATAATAACCTTTCATGTCAACTGATACGCTAATGCCGCCGCGCACATCCCCAATCTTATATCCCTGTTGCGCATGGCACCGCATGCACTCTTCCTCAACATATAGAGGGTGCATGAGTCGTAGAAAAGCTCCGTTATTAGAATCGATAACCGTGCTCGACTCCTTAGACCCCCGCTCAAAAGATAAGAGTGCTTCCCGCTCCCAGGCATCGGCAGCGTTCTCCGGTCTCAGAGGTCTAAGGCTGGTTAGGCGGTTTTTTATTCCCAGCTCTCTTTCCTCGAGCTCGTATACTTGTCTTGTCATATAGGCAGGATTCACCATGGTAAAATTATTACCGGTGCCGGTCTCTATATCACGTTCAGGAATATGCGCCAGATAAGGGTTGGGAGGGGAATCCTTTGTCATCTTCGTGTAAACTGCCCCGTGAGACGCATTCCACTTGCGATAAACAATGTCTTTGTTAATGGAAGCCCTTGCTTCTGACCTGGCGAGTTCAACAAATACCTTATTTAATTTGTAGAAATCCCAGAACAATGACGAGGCTATTATCGCGGTCGATACGAACAGTAAGACGTTAGTGTAAAATTTAATACCTATATGGTGCTCCTTTCTTGCCTCTGCTCCCAAACTATATATATATCGAAACTACTAATAATAATATAGATTTATGACATTGATTAACAATGTGGATAAAATAGGGGGTAAATGGTTATTTAAAATACCTACTATTTTATTGACAAGAGATAGCTTCTCAGATTTGTTCTCGTATTCGTAATGCCAAGTTTTTTTCTGATATTTTTTTTGTGGGTATCAATTGTATCTTTCGATATGTTCATTATTTCAGCAACTTCTTTGGCGCTCTTGCCTTCTTTAACAAAATTTGCCACCTGAATTTCTTTGTGAGTGAGACCTATATATTTTGAGGACAACGTGACTGAAAAAGGAGACACGATTGCGAGAAGGTTTGATTCAAGAGTCTTAAGGTAAGACTCATATTTTGAAGACAGCCCGCTTTTCTTTAGCTGTTCGATGTACGGCGTAACAAGCTCTCTGATATTAGCAAGAACCTTTTCTTCTTGTTCTTTCCTGTCTTCTTCTCTCTGTTTCAGCAGCACCTTCAGGGCTGCGTTCGCATCTTCAAGATTTTGTGACTGAATTTTTAAGTTTTCGTTAAGCGTCACAAGTTCCCCAGTCTTGGCCTTGACAAGCGCGTCCACTTCGCTGAATGCTCTGCCCAATGATTTTTCCGCCTCAACGCGTCTCGTTACATCACGCACCGTAACAAGTAATAGCACCTCGCCAAGTATGACAGTTTGACTGATGTTCACTTCTCCCCAGAACAGGCTTCCATCCTTATTCCTGCAATGCCAATCAAAGACTTGGAACTCTCCGGCAGTCGCTTTCTTCATCCATTCCATTGCCTCTTTTTGTGTATACGGTGGAATACCTGAACTCAAATGTTCTATATTAAGTTGCAGAGCTTCTTCTCGCGTATATCCGGATTGCTTGCACATGGTGTGGTTGACATCCAAAATTTTGCCTGTAACAGGGTCTTGAATGAAAACCGCTTCATTGAGTGCGTCAAAGATTTTGCGAAAGCGTTCTTCGCCAAGCCGCAACGCTTCTTCTGCCTGCTTCCGCTTTGTGATATCCTGGTGTATGGATAACCAGACCGTCCCGTATTTGTGATGCTCGAATGAGGAGACCGCAGCCGAACACCAAAAAGGAGTACCATC
>DASPQI010000027.1:0-17470 GCA_035625045.1 Syntrophales bacterium
GGCATCGGCTTTCTTTTTGCGCCCAAACTTCACGGAGCGATGAAATACGCAATCGGTCCGCGTAAGGAAATCGGGATAAGGACAATTTTCAATATATTGGGGCCTCTGACAAATCCCGCCGGTGCCACGTCTCAGCTTATCGGTGTCTATAACCCCCGTTTGACGGAGATGTTCGCCGGTGTACTGAAAAATCTCGGTACGAAGAGGGCATTTGTGGTTCACGGATCGGACGGCCTTGATGAAGCAACCGTCACCGGCGCAACACGGGTAACGGAACTGAAGAATGGACTTATAAATACTTATAATATCAATCCGGTTGATTTTTTTGGTGAAACCTTCCCCGGTGAGTCGCTTACAGGCGGGGATGCTGCATTTAATGCTAAGATACTAAAGGACGTACTGGCTGGTGAAAATGAGGCCTGTCGAAATATTGTTGTTCTCAATGCCGCCCTGGCAATTATGGCAGGGGAAAAGGCAAGAACCCTCAGGGAGGGAATAGAAATAGCTCAGGCATGCATAGATAGCGGTGCCGCTATTAAAAAGCTTCAAGGCTTGATTGATCTGAGTAACAGATGATTTGCTGACATGATTTTAGATAAGATTATATCAGTCAAAAAAGAGGAAGTCGCCAGTTTAAAACAAACCAGACCGCTGTCCGACTTAAAAGCAGTTATTCGGGATCTTCCCTCCCCATGTGATTTTCCGGGCGCTATCAATGGAAAGAAATGTGCCATTATTGCTGAGGTAAAAAGGCGTTCTCCTTCCAAGGGAATCCTAAAAGAAGATTTTGATCCTGTTAAAATCGCTTCTATCTATGAGAAAAACGGCGCTGCAGCGGTATCCGTCCTTACTGATAAGGATTTTTTTGGCGGTGATGGGAAATACCTTGAGGATATAAAAAAAAATGTCCGTCTTCCTCTGTTAAGAAAAGACTTCGTCATCGACACGTACCAGATCTATGAAACAAGGATTCTCAATGCGGATGCTCTCCTTCTTATTGCCTGTCTCCTGGAAGAGGAGCAGTTGAGAGAATATATCCGCCTGGCCGATTCACTCGGTCTTTCTGCTCTCGTTGAAATTCATTCCCGGGCTGAACTGGACAAGGCCATTGCTGCTGAAGCTTGTATCATAGGGATTAACAACAGGGACCTTAAAACATTTTCAACAAACCTGAAAACATCTCTGGAAATTGTGCCTCATATACCGTCAGATAAAATTATAATAAGCGAAAGCGGTATACATACCAGGGGTGATATAGAGGTGTTGATGAAGGCGGGGATTCATGTCTTTCTGATCGGGGAGGCCTTGATGCTGTCCGATGATATCGGAAAAAAGTTGAGAGAATTTTTGGACACTGCATAAGGTATCAACCATGGAAATAAAGATATGCGGTATCACCAACCTTGAAGACGCCGCTAATGCCTGTGCATGCGGTGCCGATGCCCTGGGGTTTATATTTTATGAGAAAAGCCCGAGGTATATAACCCCGGAGACGGCAAAGCACATTATAGAAAATATCCCGAATGCTGTCATAAAAGTAGGTGTCTTCGTAAACCACGATACTAAAACTTTAAGGGATATATACGAATTCTGCGGATTAGACCTGATTCAGCTTCACGGAGATGAATCGCCTGAATACTGTTCTAAGTTTCCAGCGTCTATACTTATAAAGGCATTTTCACCCCGGAGTGATGATGACATCAGCATCGTAAAAAGTTACCCTGTAAAGGCCATCCTTATAGATGCACGTAAACCAGGGCTTTACGGTGGAACGGGAAAGAAGTCCAATTGGCAAATGGCATTGAAGTTAAAAGAAATGTATCCGCTCATTCTCTCCGGGGGCCTGAATCCTGATAATATCCTTGAGGCAATTGATGTGGTTTCACCAAATGCCGTTGATGTCTGCAGTGGTGTTGAAGTTTCACCACGAAAGAAAGACTCAGAAAAAATGAAAATAATCGTTAACAAGGCACACTCAGTTAAAGGAAAAAGTCCGGTAAAGATATTTGCACCAGCTTAAACCGGGAATTTATATTAGAGGAAATATTATGCATCAATCACTGCCTGATAGAAAGGGACACTTTGGAATATTCGGCGGCCGCTATGTAGCGGAAACCCTTATGCCCGCCCTCATTGAGCTCGAAGAGGCTTACATTTCATCAAAAAAAGACAAGGCATTCAAGAACGAATTCGCCTACTACCTTGAAGAGTATGCAGGCAGGGAAACCCCCCTCTACTACGCAAAGCGGCTTACTGAAGAGCTTGGCGGCGCCAAGATTTACCTGAAGCGTGAAGATCTCAATCACACCGGCTCACACAAAATCAACAATACCCTGGGGCAAGCCCTGCTTGCCCGGCGCATGGGGAAAAAGAGGGTAATCGCAGAAACGGGTGCCGGCCAGCATGGCGTTGCTACGGCAACAGTTGCCGCCCTTTTCGGGATGGAGTGCCAAATTTTCATGGGAGAAGAAGATATCAGACGCCAGGCCCCTAATGTATTTCGTATGAAGATACTCGGTTCCGAGGTCGTACCCGTTGCCTCCGGAACCGCAACACTTAAGGATGCCATGAACGAGGCAATGAGGCACTGGGTATCAAGGGTGAGAGACACATTTTATGTAATCGGTACGACGGCAGGACCGCACCCTTATCCTATGATGGTCAGAGAATTTCAGAGCATCATCGGTAAGGAAACAAAAAAACAAATTATGAAAAAAGAGGGAAGGTTTCCCGATATCCTTATTGCCTGCATCGGTGGCGGCAGCAACGCCATGGGGCTTTTTTATCCTTTTAAAGACTTGCCCGGTGTCGAGATGATCGGCGTCGAGGCGGCAGGAAAAGGCATTATAACGGGACATCATGCGGCAAGTATATCAGCGGGAAGTATCGGTGTCCTTCACGGCAATAAAACCTATATTCTTCAAGACGGAAACGGCCAAGTACATGATGCTTATTCAATTGCCGCAGGCCTTGATTATCCGGGTGTCGGACCGGAACACGGCTATTTCAGAGACACGGGCAAGGCAAAATACGTCAGTATTCAAGATGAAGAGGCCATTCAGGCTTTCATGCTTCTTTCCAAATGTGAAGGGATCATCCCCGCTATGGAAAGCGCCCATGCAGTGGCCTATGCCATGAAAATTGCCCCTTCCCTGGATAAGAATAAGATTATCGTGCTCAACCTCTCAGGCAGAGGGGATAAGGATGCAGAGATCATCACACAGAGAATGGAGAAGCGCTAATGATAGGCAGGATTGAAAAAAAATTTGGTGATCTGAAACAAAAAAATCGGAAAGCACTGGTTGTGTACCTCACAGCCGGTGATCCGGATCTCGAAACGACCCGTCGTCTTGCCTCCAGCCTCCAGGAAGCAGGCGCCGACATACTGGAGATAGGAGTTCCTTTCTCTGATCCGACAGCCGATGGCCCGATTATTCAAGTTGCATCACAGCGGGCTCTACGCGCCGGTGTAACACTTTCTGGCATCCTTGATATGATCGAAACCCTTAGAAACGACTGCCAGATACCCATCGTCCTGTTCGGCTACTATAACCCCATTTTCTCGTATGGTAGTGAGCGATTTGCCCTAAGAGCTAAAAAAGTCGGCGTAGACGGTATTCTCGTCGTTGATCTTCCGCAGGAAGAGTCGCATGAACTCAGACAGTACACGGATCGTACAGGTATCGATTTTATCTCTCTTGTAGCCCCGACAACCAATGACCAACGTATTCGCCATATCTCAAAAAAAGCGACAGGGTTCCTCTACTATATTTCCATCACTGGGGTAACCGGAACGGCAAAGCCTCTTATAGAAAATATTGAAGCGGATGTAGCACGCATCCGGAGAATAACCGCCCTACCCCTCGTTATAGGTTTTGGCATTTCCACACCGGTTCAAGCTGCAGAAATAGCATCCTACGCGGATGGAATAGTTATAGGAAGCGCGTTTGTCGATCTAATCGGAAAGAACAGCGGCAATGAAAACCTGATACAAATAGCATCATCATTCGTCAGGGACATAAAAAGCGCCTTGAAATAGAAAGGAGGATCACCATGGATAAGGAATTCAAGGCAGGATTTATCAAAAAATGGACCAAGTATTTTTCCGGAGCTGATTTGCCAATCGGTTTTTATTATACCGAAATGAAAGACGAGAAGGCCATGCCGAAGCTCCCTAAAGGACATCGATGCATAATCTGTGATCTTGCAAAAGTACGCTCTGGTAGAACTCTATGTTTTGACGTAAATACTATTGGCTGCGGCGGCGGGAAGAGATACCTGGGCTTTGAGGAAATGCAGATGCCTAACTTTGAATATTTCCTCTCTTATGGTATTCCGGGTAAGCTGGAGGGTGAAAGGTACAAAAAAACGCCCGAACTGGTTAGAGAACACATGAAGCATCAAACACCATTCAAAGCCCCTGCCAGATATATCATATTTAAGAGGTGGGACAGTATGGAAGAAGGGGATGAACCTCTGGTCATCATTTTCTTTGCAACTCCCGATGTGCTTTCAGGTCTCTTCACTTTAGCGAGTTTCGATGAACCGCAACCTCACGGAGTTATTGCGCCCTTCTGCGCAGGCTGTGGTTCAATAGTAGATTACCCCTATAAAGAACTTCAATCAGGGTTATCTCATGCGGTTTTAGGCATGTTTGATGTCTCCGCCCGGCCATTCGTTCCTGCCGGTATGTTGACCTTTGCCATTCCCTGGCCCAAATTTGTCCGCATGGCAGACAACATGGAAGAAAGCTTTCTCATCACCAGATCATGGGAAAAAGTAAGAAAAAGAATCAGGCGTAACTTTTCTTAGGTTATATTAATTACAAATCTGACTGGGAAATAACTGATGTCCAGGGCGGGCTGAAAGCAGATAGCTTATTCCCCATATACGCCACTGCAGATGATCAGGTCATCCACTTTCCTGAAATATGCCTTCTTAGGGAGCACCTCTTTGGTCACCGGATTGTACCATATGTAATTCACCCAGCCGCTGCCTTCCCTATTGGCAATGTCGACGATCTCTTTTATAAATTGCTTACCGTCATAATCCTTAATGTCAATGAATTCCTCCCCTACAAATTTTTCATTAACTCCATGTGCAAGCATGGTTCCTCTGGGGTTTAAAACATAAATATACATTTCATCCTGGACAAACTGTCCGCTCGGATTCGTATATTCAGCCAGGGCGATTCTCTTACCGGAAGCTTTATAAAAATCCACAGCTCTATCAACCCAACGCTTGGCGTCTTCTTTATCCCGTTTAGTCATATGTCTTCTCCTTTATGAAATCCCCAGATTTAGCTGAATTACAGGACTGCACTAAGCTAAGACTTTTTTAGCCAGTCCATTATAATTTGCGTACAATCGTCACCTGCATCGTCATAAAGTCCGATGATCTTTCGTTCATGTATGGCCCTCTGGACCGAATCGGAAGCATGAGCGGCATTCTGTAAAATGTTCTGCCCGAAATCGGAACGAATGGTACCTTCCGCGGCTTTGGACGGATCAGATTCACCCAAGCGGTCACGAATTTTCCCCACGGCACTATACCCGCGATACAGTAATGCCAGTGCAGGGTGCTTTCCAGGTTTGTTACGATCTTCCGACAACACCATGCTTGGATCGAGGCCTGTCATGTATTTAACGATTTGCGAAAACTCGTATACAGCATTTTTTTCGTTAATTACACTGGCCATGGCATTGTATTCTTCATTTGTAATCTCAAAACCGAATAACCCTCCAATTCCTTCTCTGATCTTTTCCGCGATACGGTTCTTAAGTCTTCTCCTAAACATATCCCGAAGGAATCCATAGAACTGTTCACCCTGTGCGGCACTCATCCGGATCATCCGGGCACCAACAATCCGTAGACCTGTCTTGGAGAACATGTCTATCATATTTCCCGGGCGTACAGAATGTTTGAAAAAATTGTCCGGCTTCAAAATGACAAGCGTCGTTTCCCCCTCGGCGGTCTCTTCATAAATGCCTGAGTCCGTGAATCCCAGCTGCGCGAACAGCTCCAAATTATTTCTCGCATACTCTAGATGTGTCGGTACCAGCACTGCCGGTTCAAAATACCTGACGGTTCCGTCTGATGTTGTTATGTAATCGCAGTAAGTCCCACGAATAGTTCCGCGGACAGCTTCAGATTCTGTTTCTGTTGTAAGCTTACCGACAACATTGTAGATTTGTTCTACGGCATTCTCACCTTCAAATAGAAGAAACAAACAGCGGTTTGGCTGACCCAGGATATTTTCGCGTCTTAAGTTTTGATCGATGTAATCGACAAGTGCGTTCCCCACTTTGGGATCGATACTCAAACTTTTCACACGCTGTATGTACTCGTTTACAAACTCATCCGACGGTCGCATCATTCGAACGCCGACCAGATCACATCCGGAAAACGACATGAGCCGTGCAACAATATTACCGGTCCTCGATTTGATAAGACTATATGGTGTGATTACAACGTATGTCAGTTCATTTGTCATATAATTATTATATCATTTTAATCATTCTTTCACAATAGAACAGTAATAAAATCTACCATTTTCCACATTATGTTTATGATCATGTTTCAAAACCTGACAGATCATCCATGGCAAATTTGCCAGACCCATGCTCAAATTCCGCTATAACCTGCGCACCTAACAGGAGGATTAACGCCGCAGCCTCTATACTGAGAAGAAAGACTACAACAGTAGTGAAAGAACCATAAATTAAATTGACCAGGGAAATTGCCGAGTAATACCAGACAAGAATACGACGTGTAATCTCCCATAAAATTGTTGCCGTGATACCTCCGATCAATGCCTGTCGAAAGGCGATACGCCCTACGGGCATAACCAGATATAAGGATGTGAGCATAAGCACCTCACCTATCATTCCCAGAATATACAGCGCAACGCCGGTGGTGGCTTGCACACTTAAACCCCATCCCAAGATTATCAATGGCCTGTTTGCGAGTGTCTCTAAAATTCCTGCTATGAAGGACACCAGCAATATACCTGTAGCTAACAAAAAAATATACACATAAGGAATTATGGCGGAAATTAGAAAGTGGCGCCGTAAAATTCTGACACGGCGAAAAAATATTACCGACATGGCGTTTTCAAGCACAGTAAAGGCTATGGAGCTGAAAAACAGCATGACGAGTAATCCGATGATGCCAATCACCTTCCGGTGTGCAAGGAATATTCGCGCTTGTTCAGTTAAAGTTGCCGCATAGCCGGGGATTACCATTTCTATGTATGTCGATAATGTATGAAACAACTGAACTTCATCTATAAAATGTGACAGAACGATCAGAATGAGGATGGACATGGGAACGATTGATAACAGGGTATAGTATGCAACAGCACCAGACAATAGTATGCCCTGATTACGTTTAAAGCTGCGTAATACCCTTAGCAGGAAACTGATAAGTCTACCCGCTTCCCAGATTGCATTTTGGAGTTTGTTCACTGTCGGATAAAAATTATAAAAAATGTTTTGCTTTTACAAACTGTTTATTTGAAATGCATATTCTGAATGCACTTCTGTGATGATGATATATATTAAAATTTTAATCGTATCAAATCCTATCCCCATTCCCGGTAGGAATGTTCTCATCCATAAAATATTGACTCAATATGTTTATTTGGGAATATCCTTGCTATCTTTACGATAAAAAGAAGTCAGGAATTCCGCATCCTTGGGAGAGAGGTCAAAACGCAAGACCGCGTCATTTACGAGTTTTTGAAGTGATTTGCTCGGATTTTCTTGCAGTTCGCCGGAAATCCATTTGACTGCTTTGCGAATATTTTCTCCTTCTGGCATAATCGTGGTCATGTTTTCACACTCCTATCTTTATTTCAGCGAATGCGGTTATTGTATTTTAATTTCTTATTAAGTTCTATTTGTTCACATTTTAGAAATAAATGCGTTCAGTAATTCGATACGAAATGCTTCACCGCACATAGATATAAGATCTATTTATCAATTGCAATTGCTCCAGGCCACAGGTAATAGAATCCGGTTTTAAGAATGAGGCTGTCGGGAATCTCGATATTAATAGCTGAGTAATTTAAACCTTCAGATGCAACTCCCGCGATGTTATAATAATTATCTTCAGGAAATTCAGTACGGCGATATACGACAACCCTGGCATCTTCTGAAACTCCTGCCAATTTTTTTGTCTCTCTGACAGCATCCTTTAGATAGCCGATTTTATCTACCAATCCCATCTTCAGGGCCTCGTCTGCCAAAAATACGCGCGCCGTGGCAATTTCCTCTAGCGCCTGCTTTTCCGGTTTACGATGTTTTTGTACCAAGTGTATAAATCTTTCTCCGAAATCGTTCACTGCGTTTTGCATAAGTTTTTGTTCTTCCTCACTGCTGTCCCTGAAAGGCGATCCCATATCTTTATTTCTACCGAATTTTTTAACATCCACACCAAGACCAATTTTGTTCATCAAGCCGCTGACTTTAGGCTGCAGAAAAATAACACCTACGGAACCGGTCACTGTTGTCGGATGCGATATGATCATATCGGCCGGCAGAGACATGTAATAAGCGCCGGACGTGGCAATATCCATCATGCAGACGGTAATTTTGGTGCCAGTTTTTTCTTTGAATGACAAAATTTCGTGGTAAAGAAGATCACTGGCAGTGATTGTTCCACCGGGAGAATTTATTTTGAACAAAACAGCTTTGATGCGCTTGTCTTTCTCCGCTTTGTTCATCTGCGAAACAACTTGCTCGACCAAACTCGGTGATGTACCGATTAATCCTTTTTTAGGCATGTCCGAAATCAATCCGTTTACGGGGATAAGCAAGATTCTATCGGCACCGCTGCCTTCGAGAGTGAATTCTTTGAGCGGCTCAGGTGCCTCGCTAAAAAGCTTAATCCTTGGTCCTGAACAAGCAGTAACCATAATCACCAGAAGTATTGCTATACCTAGATAATATCTTCGCATATTGAAACCTCCCTTCTGACTTACTAGCTGAGAATAACCTTTCTAATCGCATCACCGACTTCGTTTGTTTTATTCGTCCCTCCCATGTCATGGGTTCTTATTTTCCCCTGAGCAAGGGTCTCCATCACGGCTCTTTGTATGTCCAGAGCAGCCCTTTCTTCTCCAAGATGCTCCAGCATCATCCGAATCGATTCAATAGATGCTATGGGATTGACAATCGCCTTCCCGGCATACTTGGGTGCAGAGCCATGAATGGGTTCAAACATCGATGGGTAGATTTTCTCCGGATTAATATTCCCACCTGCCGCGAATCCCATACCCCCTTGCAGCAGTGCTCCAAGATCCGTGATGATATCACCAAACAGATTGGAGGCTACGATGACATCGAAGTATTCTGGATTCTTCACAAACCACATGGTCAGGGCATCCACCAAAGCCATATCGGTCTTTATATCCGGATAATCTTTCGCAACTTTTTGATACACCGAATCCCAGAAGACCATGGAATAGTTGAGGGCGTTGGATTTAGTGCAGTTGGTTACCATCCCGAGAGGTTTCTTGCTGCCAAATTTTTTCCGCTTCCTTGCGAGATCAAATGCATAGCGAATCGCCCTTTCACACCCTTTTTGGGTAAAAATACCGGTCTGAATGGCAAAGGCATCAGGACTTCCTGACTTGAAAAAACCCCCTGCAGCCGAATATTCCCCTTCGGTATTTTCCCTTACTACCACCATATCAACAGTTTCAGGAGTTGCAGTTTTCACTGGCGATTCAACGCCGGGGTAGAGTCTGATCGGCCGTAAATTTATATATTGATCAAATCCTTTGCGAATTGTCAGAAGTAAGGTCAAAGAGATATGGTCGGGAACTTTATTGGCATCACCGATACATCCCAAAAAAATGGCATCAAATTCTTCTAATATCACAAGAGAATCGTCGGGCATCATTTTTCCATTTTTTAAATAATAGTCACAACCCCAGTCAAAAAAGTTGATTTTGACATCGAATCCATGCTTATCCGCTACTGCCTTAAGAACCTTTGCAGCTTCCGCGGCTACCTCATTTCCAACCCCATCTCCTGATATAATCGCTACTCGATATGAAGGCATATGATCTCCGTATAGGTACGTTGTGGGCTTTTAAATTTATATCAAATTCTGACAGCGAGAATGTATGGGGTACCAATTGCTACGTAATGTTTTAGAAATGTCTATAAGTATCCGCAGAGGTAAATAAATGCACAATTTCTTCTTTTTCCGGATCCCACATAATCTTTATGTTATTACGGCTGAATATTTCATTGCCGTTCGGCAAATTCATCAGCAACACCCATCCCTGCTTTTCCAACTCTTTTCTTTTTACTTTCTGTCCAACTTTTAAAGTAATATTTTTAATCATACCTACTGCCTCTGTTACTTATGAACTAAAGGTACATTATTTACAGTGGGTGTTCTTGTTTGTATATTAGTGTGATCAGGCAATAGAATTTATGAAATAAGGGGCATGAATGAATTTCTTATTAAATAACAAGCCCCTGAACTAACCATAAATAATACTATTTTATATTTTCATTTTTCTTACTGTCTGGGACATCTTCCGGTGTATGTTCCCGCTCTCCTATTGCCCTTTTGAAACCCCTTATAGCCTTACCTATAGAACTTCCCAATTCGGGAAGCTTGCCCGGGCCAAAAATAATCAGGACAATAACCAGAATAACTAACAGATGCATTGGCTGGAGAAGACCTCTCATATTTTACCTCCTACAAGTTCATTGATTTACTTTTATAACATTTTAGATACGCAGTCAAATCATCATCTTTAATATGTATATAGCAGGGATTATATCCTAAAAAATATTATTTAAAATTTAATAATTGTATAATATAGATAGAAGACCACTTTTGAAAATTGAAATCCTGTGTACCAGGTGCTTATATGGGGCTGCTCAATCTTCTAATCAAAGATCCTCTGGCATTTATACTTCTAGCCATACCTCTTTTGTATTCCATCATTTTACATGAGCTGGCACACGGCTGGGTGGCATATCGAATGGGCGATCCAACAGCTAAATGGCTCGGCAGGTTAAGCCTTAATCCGTTAAAACATCTTGATCCTATCGGCACACTCATGCTTTTTATTTTTGGTTTTGGCTGGGCAAAGCCCGTTCCAGTAAATTTTAATAATTTGCATGATACACGCAAAGGGCTTATACTCGTTTCATCGGCGGGTATCACAGCCAATATGATATTGGCTTTTCTCGCCTTTCTCCTGTTTCGTATTTTATCACCGATGCCCTCAGGGGTTCTGTCAACACTCTTGTTTTATCTGGCACAGATAAATATCATACTGGCTTCCTTTAACTTAATCCCGATTCCGCCTCTTGACGGCTCAAAAATCCTCATGGGATTTGTTTCGAAAAGATTTCAATATTATCTTTCCCGCCTCGATCCTTTTGGATTATTTATCATTATCGGCCTTTTGTATGTCGGGGCTCTGGACCCGCTCATTGCTTTTTTCCGCTGGATTATTTTAACTCTGATAGGCATTTTATTACCATAAGAAAAATTCCCAAAATCTATTTTTTCTCCTCCGGCTTCGGCTTTTCTCCTTCCAATTTCATTTTTACTTCGGACGCCTTTTTCTCGATTCTGTCTGTTTGCCTACGGATGTCGGCTGCAATGCGCGCCTCTATTCTTGCGGCCTCTGCCTCCATCTTCGCGGCTTTTTCTCTCAGCCATTCAATCCTTTTCTGCGCTTTCTCGTGCCCATATTTTGCAGCTTCTTTGATCCTTGCTTCAGCCTGACGCTTTCTTGCTTCAATATTCTCGGCGGCTCTTGAGGCAGCGGATTCCATCTTCTGTACGACCTGCTCCGTCTTCTTTTCTATTGTCTGCACTCCCTTCTGTACCGCACTGCCCCCGTTTTTCTCCGTCTGCGCGATAGAAAGATACGCAAAAACAATTATACAGATTATCAGTATTGTGCATAAATAAACACGCTTCACTGTTTCGCCCTCCTTTATATATTCCGCAAAAAATTAATGTGCATTTAACACTTCCCCTGCTGTGTCTCCATTCAAAGCATCTATATTAAACCGTTACTCAGTCCGTTTAACATAATTTTCACAGTGGGGACAATATACTCTATTGGTCGAGTCACAATAAGAATCTTCCGTTTGGCAAAATGGACAAAAAAACATACTTGTTGAATCCATTTTGTGTCCAGGAATATCTCTGCCGCAGCATTTACAGACAATCGCTTCACTTTCGATAGATTCTTTACAGAAAGGACATTTTTTCATAATCTTTTCCTTACAAAATATAAATAATACTGACTTCGATACAAATCTACAGCAAAAATAAGATACAGTCAATTAATGCTCCTTTTAATATACTGGAAAGTTTTTTAGAGAAATTTATAGGACAGTTCCGTCTATTGTGTTGACACACTACTGCAAATTTAATACACTTCTGTTGAAAATAAGAATTTTGGAAGTGGAGGGGCCATGAGGATCAGAGTACGGGATGAAAAAATTACCAAGGTCATTAAAAAGCTGGAGGGAGTTGATATCATTCTTAAGACCGTTGATGATGCAAAAAAAGCCATGCGCCTCATTCTCCGTAAAACGGAAATATCCCGCACTAAGGATTATGAAGGCCTTAAGGACATCGCCATCACCCAGGTCATTGAGCATACGACCAGTGCCGTGGAATATCAGACGTATTACGAGGTAGAATTCATCCTTACCGACGACCGTTTTATCGAAATGGAGATATCCTTGATTAAGGAACTCCAGTCTATGTTTGAAAAAATATAGCTGCGGCATCGAGGAGGTACTATCAATACTTAAAGAGCCAACCTCTTCCGTACGGTTGGCTTTTCAGTTTCCCGGCTAAGGCGGGAGAAGGAGGAAAGATATGCTAAAGAAGGCACTGCTTACCAAAGAAATATCTGTAACCGTGGTCAATAAAATTGGCGTATTGGACATAATGGCAGGATATCTTGCGGATCGAGGAATCAATATTGAAGCGATAGCAGGCTATGAAATGCCGGGTTCAAATCAAGCCACGATCATGCTTGTCGTTGACAATACCCTCCGTGCGACTGAAGCGATAAAAGAGAGAGATTTTGGTTCCATTGAGGAACATGATGTAATCCTGGTCGAGCTTGACAACAAGCCCGGCGCTTTAAAAACCGTTACGGGTTTATTGGCACTCAAGGGTATAAATATCAGATATATCTATGCGACTACAAGCCTTGACAAATGTCCCGTGCGAGTGATTCTATCGACAAGTGATAACCAAGCTGCCCTTATCACGCTGAAGAAATCCGCGGCAAAATAACACCGATATTCTTCGTTCAGGAAATATTGCAGTACGATATCAGATTATGGAGACCAAAGTGGAAATGAAATTTTCATTTCGGCAAAATGCGTATGCGTTTGTACAATTGTTTTCTCTCTTAATGCCGCTGTTCGGTTATATGATCGATTCCGCCTATCGCACGGCTCCGGCAGGTTTTATTGTGTTCACGCTCCTCGGCATTCTTATATTCGTCTGGAGTTATACCCGGCATAAAAAAACAAAAGGCAAGTCGGAAATGAGAGCCGTGGACTGGATTAGTAAAGGTTGCACACTGCAGATTGCCGGCAGTCACCAGGAAGCCATCTTAGCGTTTACCATGGCCAGCGAATTGGAGCCCGGAGCAGCTTTAGCTTATTTCGCACGGGGCCGCAGTTATTGGGAGTTAGGAAACATTGAACAGGCTATAAAAGATTTCGACACAGCCATCGGATTGAGTCCAAATTTTGTTGAGGCTTATGACAGGCGAGGGCTTTGCTATGCAAGAACAGGCAAGCATGAACAGGCTGTAAAAGATTTCGATAAAGCAATAGAGCTTAACCATAAATATGCTATGGCTTATATCAACCGTGGAGCTTCTTATGAAGTGCTTGGGAATCGTGAGCAATCAATAAAGGACATTCAAAATGCTGCAAGAACAGGGCTTCAAGAGGCTAAAAATATTCTGAAATCAAAAGGCATTGGATGGTGAATTTTCAAAAGAGGAATACTCATAAGAGATGGCCGTTATAGAGACCCGGGCACTGGCGAAAACTTACGGCAAAATTAAGGCCGTTCAGGGTATTGACCTAAGTATAGAAAAAGGCGAGATCTTCGGTCTACTCGGTCCTAATGGAGCGGGCAAGACCACAACCATCGGCATGCTCTGTACTATCATCCGTCCGACTTCTGGCAGCGCCTCGATAGTCGGCCATGATATAGTAAAGGAGCCTGCGGAAGTGAGATGCAAGGTCGGCATTGTCTTTCAAGACCCGACGTTGGACACGCTCCTCACCGGTCGCGAAAACCTCGAACTGCACGCTCGTCTCTACGGCATACCTCCTGATGTTCGTAGGAAAAGAATTATTGAGATACTGGAGCTAGTCGATCTGAAAGAACGCGCTGAACATATTACGCGCACCTATTCTGGCGGTATGCGGCGGCGTCTGGAACTGGCCCGCGGACTTTTGCACCGTCCGGCTGTACTATTCCTCGACGAGCCGACACTGGGGCTCGACCCGCAAACAAGGGCCCGCACATGGGACTACATCAAGAAGATGGCCCAAAACGAGCAGACCACCGTAGTGCTTACTACTCATTATATGGAAGAGGCGGAACAGGTCTGTAACCGGGTAGGAGTAATAGACCACGGCCAGATAATCGCCTTAGGCACTCCGGATGATCTCAAAGAATCGATGGGCGGGTACATGGTGGTCATTCAGGTAAAAGAGCCGCCCCTCGACAAGATGCGTGCCCTCCCCTATGTCTCGGAAGTAAAACTGAACAATGGTCTGGTTGAAATAACCATGAAAGACGCCCATCTTCACCTTCCTGATCTGCTCTCTAAAATACAAAACGTGGAGCGTGTCGAAACAAGAGCACCTACTCTTAATGACGTGTTTATCAAACTGACAGGTCGGGACATCCGTGAAGAAGAAACCGAAGACACCGGTGGCTGGGTGGAATCCGTTGCACGCTACCGTGCCAGGGGGCGCTAGGGCATGGAATACATGCTTATACGGAAGGAGCTTCTCGGTGTATACGCGGTCTGGTGGCGTGAAATCAAGGTGTTTCAACGTGAAAAGAGCCGTGTTATATCCAGCATAGTCCAGCCGCTTATGTGGCTCTTCCTATTCGGCAGCGGCATCGGGGCCAGCGTCAATGTCGGTGGTGTTAATTACCAGGATTACATATATCCGGGCATACTGGCGATGTCAGTGCTTTTCGGTTCGGTATTCTTCGGTCTTTATATAGTCTGGGACCGGAAACTTGACGTCCTCAAAGCTGTACTTGTGGCGCCTGTATCGCGCATTAGCATATTCTTCGGGAAGGTGCTTGGCGGCTGCACAGACGTCACAATTCAGGTGGTAATACTATTCTTCTTCGCATTTCTGTTTTCCACCATTAATCCCTGGGGCATCCCCCTTGCCCTGCTTATGCTTTCCATAACTTCCATAGCAATGGTCTCATTAGGCCTCGCCCTTGGCTCTCTTTTTGAGAGTCTGGAGGGCTTTCAGGTCATAGCCACATTCGTCGTTTTCCCGCTCTTCTTCTTATCGGGTGCGCTCTTTCCTGTAAATGACAGGCTTCCCGAATGGCTGCAAGGACTTGTAATACTGAATCCCCTAACCTATACAGTCGATGGTGTCAGAGGAGCCTTACTCGGTCTGAACTCCTTTCCGTTGTATGCCGATCTCAGTGTCATTGCCCTCTTTGCGGTGTTGATGGTGCTGCTGGGGAGCGCCCTGTTCAGCCGTATGAAGTAATTTTGGACTTTTAGAGTTTTTAATGATTAAGAACTTAACTACATTCAGTCAGAATAGATTCTGGGGGGAAACAACTGCCTTTCTCGCCCTCTTTCTCGACAACCTCGGCGTGCTCATATTTTTGAGCTCCATACTTATGTTCACGTTCAACTATCCCGCGGATATCATATTGACGCGCATGATCCCGGGTACTGCTATCGGTGTATTTTTCGGCGATCTTGTTTACACTTATCTTGCTATCAGGCTGAGAAAAAAAACGGGGTGCACGGACGTAACGGCTATGCCGCTGGGTCTTGATACTCCTACTTCCATAGGCTTGGTCTATGCCGTTCTCGGACCTGCTTATGTCGCCACGCATGATGCTGAGCTTACCTGGCACATCGGCATGGCTGCCCTTTTCATGATCGGTATTGTGAAGATAATCACCTCCTTTTTCGGAGGCTGGTTGCAGCGCGCCATACCCACGGCCGGGCTTTTGGGATCAATCGCCGGTGTCGGCCTTCTGCTGCTCGGGTTTTTACCGCTTATTGAGATCTTCAACGAAGTCATTGTAGGTATGGTAGCCATGGGTATTATCTTTGCCGTCCTCTTAGGCAGGATGCATTTACCTGGCCGCATCCCGGGTGTGCTGATTGCGGTGCTTCTCTGCACTGCAATACACTTTTTCCTTGGTTACAGCGGATACATCCCGGAGTTCAAGGCGCCAACCTTTGAGATGTCCTTTTGTCTCCCAGTTTTCTCCTTTGCATTTCTCAAAACTCTGCCGCAAAGCGTCCAGTACCTGCCAATTGCCATTCCCTTCGGCATCATGACAATAATCGGCGGCATCAATAACACCGAGAGCGCCCGACTGGCGGGCGATAACTACCGTACGCGTGACATCCTGCTGACAGAGGCGTTTACATCCCTGATCGCCGCCTTCTTCGGCGGTGTCGCGCAGACCACGCCCTATATCGGCCATCCGGCGTACAAGAAGATGGGCGCCACTTACTGGTACACACTCCTGACTGCGTTCTTTGTCGGTATCGGTTCCCTTATCGGACTTCTCTCCCTGATTGTGAGTCTCATTCCCAGGGCCGTGCTGGCCCCCATCTTTATCTTCATCGGTTTTGAGATAGTTCATCAGGCTTACAAGGAGTCACCTGAATCCCATTCCCCGGCAGTAAGTTTTAGTTTCATGCCGGTCATCGCCAACCTTATTATCATTATTCTCGGCCAGTTCCTAGGAGCTATGGCCGTTACATCTGATATGTTTCCGATCCGTCTGCAGGTGTTGCATCATAGCCTGACCGTGCTCAGCAATGGCTTCATAATAACGGCACTCCTTTGGGGCAGCATGCTGGCCTTTATTATTGACCGCAAACCGCGGCTCGCCTCTCTATGTACTTTCACCTGCGCTATTCTCACCGCCTTTGGCATTATCCATTCGGTACTTCCCACCGGCGAGGTCTATTTGCCGTGGGCGGTAGCGTCACATACTCATTACTCAATTTCACTTGCTTATGTCCTTCTTTCTGTCATCTTATTGACCTTTACAAGTAAAGCCAAATAATAAGGACAAGTCTTATAACAGGTCTTTCATCACCTATCAGTTATTCCTCCCTTCCCACATCAATTTTGCCTCCCAATTTCTCATTTTATTAAATTGCATTGAACATTTCTTTAAATGCCTCTCACCTTACGGG
>DASPQI010000028.1:0-9935 GCA_035625045.1 Syntrophales bacterium
CGCGCCGAAGAAATACTTATGCATTCGTGTGGTCCGACAGTTCATGAAGTACCGCACATCGGAAACTATCGGCGGTTTGTTGTATCTGACATGGTGAGGCGTTATCTTGAGTTTAATGGTTATAAAGTCAAACACGTGATCAATATTATCGATCTGGGTGACAGGTCGATTAAAGAAGCGGAACAGGCCAATATGGAACTGTCTGTATATACGGAAAGATTCACAAATGAGTTTTTCAACGATATAAAGAAATTGAATTTAATACGGGAAGAGGTCTATCCTCGAGCAAGCAAGAATGTTGAGACGATGGTAAAACTTGTTGAGAAACTTATGGAAAAGGGTTATGCATATGAAAAATTGAGGTCAGTCTACTTCGACATATCCAAGATTGATGATTATGGCTGCTTTTCTCGTATTGACCTGAAAAAAGTCAAGGCAGGTAAAACAATTGACCTTGATGATTATGAAAAAGACAGCCCTATGGACTTTACACTCCTGAAGCGATCCACTTTGAACGAATTGAAGAGAGGCATTTATTTCAAAACCCGCTGGGGGAATGTGAGACCAAGCTGGCATCTCGAATGTGCAGCCATTTCCCTTAGTTATTTAGCGGATACATTTGATATTCATGCCAGTGGTGCAGACGTCGTCTTTCCACATTGCGAAAATATCATAGCCATCGGGAAAGCTGCCACAGGAAAGCGCATGGCGAACTACTGGATCAATACGGAACTTGTTATGATAAACGGTAAGAAAATGTCCCGTTCCTTGAACAATGTCAGCACTATTGAAGATCTGGAAGAAAAGGGATATTGCGGCAGGGATATAAGATTTTTTCTTTTGAATACGCACTATCGTAAGCCGCTAAATTTTTCTTATGGCGCACTGGATACAGCAAAAAACACTGTCAGAAAATTAGATCAGTTTATTCAGCAACTTATCCATTATACACCCGGTAGCGATTATCCTGACACTGACCAACTTATTTATGATGTTAAGCAGAGATTCTCAGATGCTATGGATGATGATTTTAATGTATCAGGGGCGCTGGCCGCACTTTTTGATTTTGTAAGGCAAATCCGCATTCCTCTTTCCCGGTGGCAATTAAGCGGGAAGCAAAGAGATGACGTACTCGACGTCATGAAAAAAATTGACAATGTCCTTGGCGTCATGAATTTTAAAGAAGAGCCTTTAAGTGGGGAGGCATTGAGGCTTCTGAAGGAGAGAGAAGTCTTGAGGGCGTCAGGTGACTGGGAAGCTTCCGATGAGATCAGAAAAAAACTCGGTGGGATGGGAATTGAGATTTCCGATACTGCTTCTGGAATGATGTGGCGGTTGAAATAGTTCGGAACGGCGGAATCTGAAAAGAGGGTCTTATGGAGAAAGACATCAGAAAATCTATTATTGCAGGTACCTGGTATCCCGATAATCCGAAAACTTTACGTACGGAAATAGAAAACTTTTTTCATAATGTACCTGATAAAAAAATAGACGGAAAGATTATCGGTCTTGTTGTCCCCCATGCAGGATACGTCTATTCAGGTCAGATTGCCGCTTTTGCCTATAAAATCATAAGAGGGGAAACCTTTGATGCTGTCATAGTTTTGGGACCGAGCCATAGAGCATTTTTTCACGGTGTTTCCATATATGATAGGGGAGGATATGAGACACCTTTGGGTGTTGTTCCCGTCGACGTCTCATTAGCGAAAGACATATTGGCGCAAAGCAAAATGATAGCCAATATACCGGCTGCTCATTCTCAGGAACATTCCCTTGAGATACAGCTTCCCTTTCTTCAAGTCGCCCTTGGGGAGTTTCGCTTTGTTCCACTTGTTATGGGAGAGCAGAACCGTCAAACCTGCGAAACCCTGGCCGAGAGCATCTTCAGGGCTATAGGCGATCGGAAAGTCTTGATTGTGGGAAGTTCCGATCTTTCACATTTCCACTCTTATGAGAAGGCAGTTAAACTTGATAATGTGGTACTGAAACACATAGAAAAATTGGATGGCAGGGGACTTATAAAAGATATGGAAAACAACATATGTGAGGCCTGCGGCGGCGGACCGGCTGCTGTAACCATGATGGTTTCAGAAAAATTAGGTGCAGATAGAGCAAAAATATTGAAGTATGCGAACTCGGGAGATGTGACAGGTGACAGGGGAAGCGTAGTCGGGTATGCTTCTGCGGTTTTTTACAAGGCACGTAATCCTTAAAAAAGCATATTGCATGAAGACAGGCTGGGAGGAATATCGTGGTACTGACGGATTTGGAAAGAAAGTCACTTATTGACATCGCGAGAACAACAATAGAGTGCAAACTAAAGGGAAGAGATGTTCCTGAACCACATGCCGAATCGGATATACTGAAACAAAAAAGTGGAGCCTTTGTAACCCTAAAGAAGCATGGGCATCTGAGAGGCTGTATCGGCTATATTGAGGCAAGGAAACCACTTTACAAAACTGTAGCAGAGATGGCGATAGCAGCTGCTTTCAATGATCCGCGCTTCTCCCCCCTTAAGTCTGATGAATTAACGCATATAACTCTCGAGATATCCGTACTTAGCCCATTGAAAGAAATAAAAGATATCAAGGAAATAGAAATAGGCGTCCATGGTCTTTATATTACTAAAGGATATAATTCAGGCCTTCTGCTTCCCCAGGTTGCTACAGAATATAAATGGGATAGTTTGACTTTCCTTGAGGAAACCTGTTATAAGGCCGGCCTTCGTCCGGATGCGTGGAAAGATAAGGATACGAGGATTTATATATTTTCTGCGGATGTTTTTAGCCAATAAATAGTTAAGGTGATAAATTAATAGATATTATGAGAGTTTTGCTAAGAGGATTCATCACGACAAAAAATCTTACCTTTAAATTCTTTGTTATTATCTGTTGTACAAATCTATTAATGAAATAAAAATTATATTGACAAAATATTAAATTAAAATTAGAATTAACAGTTCGTTCTATGGAAAACAGATAGTGCTACTCTTTTCTTTAATTAAATGTATAATTTTTAAAATTATGAGTAGTCAGTAGGCTGGCGTAGCTCAACAGGTAGAGCAGCTGATTTGTAATCAGCAGGTTGCGGGTTCGAGTCCCATCGCCAGCTCCAGTATTAGGTTATTATAATCTGGAGGGGTACCCGAGTGGCCAAAGGGAGCAGACTGTAAATCTGCCGGCTAAGCCTACGGAGGTTCGAATCCTCCCCCCTCCATCAGGGAATTGAATCGAACAAAAATTATTGAAGTATGGCCTTCAGGATTTTTTCCATGACGAGCGGGAGTAGCTCAGTGGCTAGAGCGTCAGCCTTCCAAGCTGAGGGTCGCGGGTTCGAATCCCGTTTCCCGCTCCATTATTGGGTATCTACTACTTGAATCTCCTTATGTACTTAGATCTTTTAATTACAGTCACTGAGCGGAGAGTAGCAGGTAAGTAAATAATAGAGAGGATGCTATTAACAAATTAGCCCACGTAGCTCAGTCGGTAGAGCACATCCTTGGTAAGGATGAGGTCACCAGTTCAATCCTGGTCGTGGGCTCCATTCTGGTAGAAGTAGGTTAATTATGAGAAATATTATCACCTTGGCCTGTACGGAATGTAAGCAAAGAAATTATACTACGACAAAAAATAAGCGTACAATGCAGAATCGTCTGGAATTAAAAAAATACTGTAAATTTTGCCGGTCTCATAAGATTCACAGGGAAACAAAGTAACATTTGTATTCGAGGTGTATGCAGCTTAATAAACAGGCCAGTAGCTCTAATGGATAGAGCGCCGGACTCCAAATCCGGATGTTGGGGGTTCGAGTCCCTCCTGGCCTGCCATTTTAATTATCACCCGCCTAAGGCGGGTACTAAGGTTAACTTGAAAAAGAAATCAAAGGAGGCTTTGAGGGGAACACCTTCAAAGAGAGACCGTTTGCAGAGATATCGGGATTGCATCAATGGATAAGATAAAATTAATTACAGAAAAAGTAATGCGGTTTTTAAAAGAAGCAAAAGGTGAATTGAAAAAAGTAACATGGCCGACGCCCAAACAAACCCTTGCATCTACATCTGTGGTAATCATTGTTGTAATAATTGTGTCCATATTTCTCGGAATTGTGGATTTCGGATTGGCTAAGGTAATAAGGCTGGTTTTAGGGTAGAATATGACTTTAAAATGGTATGTCGTTCATACATATTCCGGATTTGAGAATAGAGTTAAACTCTCACTGCTGGAAAGAATAGAAGCAGCGGGAATGCAGGAATACTTCTCCGATATTCTCATTCCGGAAGAAGACATCGTTGAGTTGGTTTCCGGCGAGAAGAAGACATCCAAAAGGAAGTTCTTCCCTGGCTATATTCTGGTTAAAATGGAAATGAATGACGATACATGGCATATCGTCAAGGGTACTCCAAAGGTGACTGGATTCATAGGGGGTAAGGATAAACCGTCACCAATTCCTGATAAGGATGTAGAAAACCTGAAGACCAGAATTAATGAAGGAACCTTGAAACCAAAACCAAAATTCAGGTTTGAAATCGGTGATCATGTAAGGATAATCGATGGACCATTCACGAATTTTGATGGGGTTGTTGATGAGGTTAAGCCGGAGAAGGGTAAATTAAGGGTTATAGTCAGTATATTTGGCAGGTCAACGCCGGTTGAACTGGATTTTATCCAGGTTATTCAGAGTTGATACAAGTGTAATATTCAAATAATTAGATTAGGATAATAACAATGGCTAAAAAAGTTATAGCGAGCATAAAACTTCAGATAAAGGCGGGTAAGGCAACTCCATCTCCTCCAATAGGGCCCGCCCTGGGTCAGCATGGGGTTAATATAATGGAGTTCTGCAAGGCATATAATGCCATGACACAAAACCAGGAGGGGATGGTTATTCCTGTTGTTATAACAGTGTATGCCGATAGATCGTTTACCTTTGTTACCAAGACACCGCCTGCTTCTGTGCTTCTCAAACAGGCTGCCAAAATTGCAAAAGGTTCAGGAGATCCGAGAAGAGAAAAAGTGGGCACGGTAACGGCAAAACAGGTGAAGGAAATTGCGGAATTAAAATATAACGACCTCAATGCTGTTGATATGGAAGGAGCAGTGAGAATCATTGCAGGAACAGCCAGATCAATGGGCATTGAAATAGCGGGATAAATTATGGATACTTTCCAGAGGTTAGTTATACGAAGGCAGGTATGAAGGTTGTTTTGCTCTTTTTGGGAATACGGGCCCTGCGAATATGTAGAGGTCAATTAGAGGTTTAAATATGTTTAAAAGAGGCAAAAAGTTTATCGAGGCAAAGAAGAAGATTGAACCAGGCAAGCGGTATGCGCTGAAGGAAGCGGCAGAATTGGTCGTCAGCACTGCGAGAGCGAAATTTGATGAAACCGTAGACGCGGCCATCCGGTTGGGTGTTAGTCCTCAACATGCTGATCAGATGGTCCGGGGGAGTGTTGTCCTGCCGAATGGGTTGGGGAAATCTGTTAAGGTGCTGGTTTTTGCAAAGGGAGAGAAAGAAAAGGAGGCCCTTGATGCGGGGGCAGATATGGTCGGTTCAGATGATATCATTGAAAAGATCAAAGGGGGATGGATTGAATTTGACAGAGTAATTGCCACACCTGACATGATGGGGAGTGTTGGAAAACTGGGAAAGATTCTGGGACCACGGGGATTAATGCCCAATCCAAAAGTTGGTACCGTAACCTTTGATGTGGCAAAGGCTGTTAGTGAATTGAAATCCGGTAAGGTCGAATTTCGAGTGGAGAAAGCGGGCATAGTGCACTGTCCGGTAGGAAAGGTTTCTTTTGGTTCGGATAAGTTATCGGAAAATATCAGTGCCCTTCTAGAAGCTATTATAAAACTGAAACCGGCGTCCAGTAAAGGGACATACCTTAAGGGAATATCAATTTCCACGACTATGGGGCCGGGAGTAAAAGTTGATCCATTGGATGTTAGAAATGTTTAAAATGGAGATAAGCTTTTAAAACCTGTACTGACATTTTTTTTAGGTTGGGCAGGGTTAAGGTTAAACGATTTAATAAAAGTCTGAGACAGCAGGTACAGGAGTTTAAACGAATTGAATCGGCCTGCCGAGACCTCTGAATGGTTTCAAATAATATCGTAATGGTCATTAAATTTAATATCTCCTGTACTATGAGTAGTTCTCTGACTTACAATTTAAATTAAGGAAAGGAGGTTAATGATTGGATCGGAGAACTAAAGAAAAAATTGTAGCTGAGCTACGAGAGCAACTTAAGGATACAAAATTGGCTGTTCTTGCCGGTTATACGGGAATGAATGTTGAGAAGATGACTGCCTTGAGGAATACCTTGCGAAAATCAGGTACCGAATTCAGGGTACTAAAAAACACTCTCTTCGGAATTGCGTCTAAGGATACTGATTTCAGTAAGTTAGAAGAGTATTTCAAGGGACCTTTGGCAATCGCTTTAAATCGGGGAGATGTGGTTGGACCCGCAAAATTGCTGATTGAATTTGCCAAAAGGAATGCTGAATTGGAAATCAGGGCAGGTATACTGGATGGTAAGCTTATCAGTAAAGAGCAGATTAGTGCTCTAGCTGAATTGCCGGGCAGAGAAGTACTTATTGGGGAACTCCTTTCCGTTATGGTAGGAGTTCAGGCTTCGCTTGTTAATGTGTTGAGCGGAGTACCGAGAAGTTTTATTTGTGTTCTTGATGCCTATCGGGCAAAGAAATAAAAGGAAAAATATACAGGAGAGGATGATTAAAAATGGCCAGTAAAATCACGAAAGATGATGTTGTAAAATTTATTGAGGGAATGACGGTTCTTGAACTTTCTGAGTTGGTTAAGGAACTGGAAGAAAAATTTGGCGTATCTGCAGCTGCACCTGTAGCCGTAGCTCAAGTCTCTGCGGGGAAAGAGCAAGCTGTCTCTACGGAAGAGAAAACTGAATTCGATGCTATGCTAACCGGATTTGGTGATCAGAAAATTCAGGTGATTAAAGTTGTCAGGGCTATTACCGGTTTGGGACTAAAAGAAGCTAAAGACTTAGTGGATGGCGTACCAAAGCCTATTAAAGAGGGTGTTTCTAAAGAAGAGGCGGCAGATATAAAGAAGAAAATAGAGGAAGTTGGAGGTACCGTAGAGATTAAATAGAATGTAAGCAATGTCTAAAGGAAGCAATTGCTATAAGGTGATTAGAATAATCGATGACGTGTTTGTAAGTATAAACTTTCATAACACAAAAGGATATTATGAGTGAGTTTAGAAAAAATTTCGGACGTATAAAAAAGATATTAGATATACCAAATCTAATCGATATCCAGAAGAAGTCCTACGAAAAATTTCTTCAGAAAGATGTGGAACCATCGAATAGGGGCAATTTTGGACTTCAAGGTGCATTTAGGAGCGTATTCCCAATCTCTGACTTTAGCGGTAAATGTTCTCTAGAATTCGTTAGTTACAATATCGGTGATGTCAGATATGATGTAAAGGAATGTATCCAGAAGGGTATGACTTTTGCAGCTCCCCTGAAGATTGTTGTAAGGCTTGTTGTCTTTGATACCGATCGTGGCACCGGACAAAAAACAATCCGGGATAT
Source organism: Syntrophales bacterium (assembly GCA_035625045.1). GTDB lineage: Bacteria > Desulfobacterota > Syntrophia > Syntrophales > UBA2185 > DATKLL01. The sequence continues at coordinate 7,577 of DASPQI010000028.1, forward strand.
TAAGGAACAAGAGATCTATTTTGGAGAAATCCCGTTGATGACGGATAACGGTACCTTCATTATGAACGGTACGGAAAGGGTCATCGTCAGTCAACTTCATAGATCGCCAGGTATATTTTTTGATCACGATAAAGGGAAAACCCTTGCTAGTGGGAAGCTTATTTATTCCGCGAGGATCATACCAATCAGGGGATCATGGCTGGATTTTGAGTTTGATTCCAAAGACCTCCTCTATGTCAGGATCGACAGACGGAGAAAGATGCCTGTGACTATTCTTTTTAAAGGAATGGGGAATTCTACGGAGTTCCTCCTTAAGTATTTTTACAACATTGAGAAGGTTTTTATAGAAGATGACAAACTTCATATGGTCGTGGACGATTCTCTTATAGGAGGGAAAGCCTTAGAGGATATTAAAGAATCTCGAACCGGTGAAGTCATTATTAAAAAGATGAGAAGGCTTACCAAAGCTCACATTAAAAGAATGGCTGAGCTTAAAATAAGCAGAATACAGATAAATGATGCTGATATAATCGGAAAGATTCTTGCTTCTAATGTAGTGGATCCCGAAACAGGCGAAGTGATATTAAAATGCAATGATGAATTGACGCTTGAAGGTCTTAAACGAATCCGTGAAAGAGGAATTCGAGAGGTTCAGTTTATTTACATTGACGAGGAAAGGTCAAACGCTTCTATCAGGGATACCCTTCTGATTGACAAGATTGAAACTGCTGAAGATGCAATAATAGAGATATACAGAAGGCTTCGACCGAGCAATCCACCCACACCAGAGACGGCGCATAGGTTTTTCAACGGTCTCTTTTTTGATCCTACCAGTTATGACCTTTCCGATGTGGGAAGGGCCAAGATGAATTATAAGCTTCGCCTAGATGTTCCCATAGAGACGACAGTATTGAGAAATGAGGATATTCTGGCTGCTGTTAAATATCTGATTGATCTGAAGAACGGTGCAGGAGATTGCAGTGTCGATGATATTGATCACTTGGGTAACCGCAGAGTCAGGTCAGTTGGAGAACTTATCGAAAATCAATACCGGATAGGTTTGGTAAGAATTGAAAGGGCCATTAAAGAGAGAATGAGCCTGCAGGACATTGAAACCATGATGCCCCATGAGCTCATCAATGCCAAACCAGTTTCTGCTGTCGTAAATGAGTTCCTTGGGAGCAGTCAACTTTCTCAGTTTATGGATCAGACAAATCCGCTTTCTGAAATCACTCATAAAAGGAGGCTCTCCGCCCTTGGTCCCGGTGGTCTTACCCGTGAAAGAGCCGGATTCGAGGTTAGAGATGTGCATCCGACGCATTACGGTCGTATCTGCCCAGTTGAGACACCAGAGGGTCCCAATATCGGTCTTATTGTTTCACTCAGCACATATGCAAGGGTAAATGCATTTGGCTTCATAGAAACTCCCTTCAGGGTTGTTAAAGATGGGAAGGTCCTTGATGAAGTTCGTTATCTGACGGCTATTGAGGAGGAAAAGTACATCATAGCGCCGGCAGACAGTCCCCTGGATGCAAGAGGAAGATTTATCGGGGAACTGGTTTCTGCGAGAAAAGGCAGTGATTTCATCTCGGTCCCACCGATCGAGATAAGTCTGATGGATGTATCGCCGGATCAGCTCGTCAGTATCGCAGCTGCTTCAATCCCGTTTCTTGAACATGATGATGCCAACCGGGCTCTTATGGGTTCCAATATGCAGCGGCAAGCTGTTCCCCTCTTGAGACCTGAAGTGCCTCTGGTAGGTACAGGCATGGAATCTATTGTAGCAAGGGATTCAGGAGCGGTTCTTGTTGCTAAACGTTCCGGCGTTGTTGAGCATGTGGATGCTGCACGGATTGTGATCAAATGCGAAGGAGAAGGACAGGATGAACTGGATACAGGAGTTGATATCTATAATCTTGTAAAATATCAACGTTCAAACCAGGATACATGCTTTAATCAGAAGCCCATTGTTAGTAAGGGGGATCAAATCCGTATGGGCGACATAATCGCTGACGGGCCGGCTACTGATGCTGGAGAACTTGCATTGGGGCGAAATGTTATGGTCGCTTTTATGTCCTGGGGAGGATACAATTACGAAGATTCCATATTGGTCAGTGAAAGACTCATAAAAGATGATATCTATACTTCGATTCACATTGAAGAATTCGAAACCATGGCGAGAGATACGAAACTTGGAAAAGAGGAAATAACAAGAGACATTCCTAATGTAGGGGATGAAGCCCTCAGAAACCTTGATGAAAGCGGGATTGTCAGGATGGGCGTGTTCGTAAAGTCCGGGGATATTCTTGTGGGAAAGATCACTCCTAAAGGGGAGACTCAATTATCACCGGAAGAAAAA
>DASPQI010000029.1:0-4417 GCA_035625045.1 Syntrophales bacterium
TTACAGGAAGCCGCCGAAATCCTCGGAGTTGATCAGGCGACGCTCTGGCGGAGACGGAAACGCTACAATATCTGAGCGGGCTCATACTCTTTTTTTATTCCCAATACTCCGAAAGCATATTGCATTTTGCAAGACCGCAGAACCATTTTCCTTGCAGAGTGCACGATAAACAGACTTCTGCAAATTTTAAGCACTTGATTTCCCATCATTTTTTCTTCGGCATGTCTGTTGCTTCATTCTATAATAATTATAAGGAGGACAACCATGCTTGGTTTGCGACATAAGTTACTTCTCGGATTTGGGGGACTTTTGCTGATCATTGCATTGATCGGCTTACAAAGCATAACTAAGGTTACAACTCTGGGTGGTGCTATTGATGTCATTCTTAAGGAAAACTACCAGAGAGTGCTTGCCTGTCAGGATATGAAAGAGTCCCTTGAAAGAATGGACAGCGGCGCCCTCTTCATCCTTTCAGGTTCGGAAAAGGAGGGAAGAGAAGCCATTGATGTGAATGTGCCGGTCTTCGAAAAGGCACTCCAGATTGAATTGAACACTATTACACTCCCGGGTGAAGGTGAAAAGGCTGCTCATTTGAAGGAACTTTTTGAACGGTATAAAACAATGATTCAAGTCATAGGGGATAAAACGCTTTCATCCGAAAGAAGGCGTCAGATTTATTATACCGACCTTTTTCCTTTGTTTCGAGAAATTAAAGACACTGCAAACAGTATCCTCACTATGAATCAGCAGAATATGTACGATGAAAACCAATCGGCGCGCCATAAGGCAGCCAGGGCACGTGAACAAATGTATTTTCTTTTACTTCTTGGAGCCATTGTGGCCATCGCTTACATGTTCCTGATCGGCAAATGGATCCTACGCCCGATTAATCGTCTGACACAGTCCGTCGATGAGATTAAGCAAGGAAACCTTGATCTTGTAGTCACCAGTAATACCCGTGACGAGATAGGACACCTTTCAGCGGCATTCAACGAGATGACGGCGAGCCTTAGAGAAATCCGCCGCAGTGAAGAGCTGAAGCTGGTCCGAATGCAGCACTCCACACAGGAGACTTTTAATAATCTCCCCGATGTTGCGGCAACTATCGACCTGGAAGGCAGGGTGGAGGTATCGACGGAAACAGCCAAAAATATCTTCGGTCTCAACCGTGGCGTCCAGATACAGATCCTGCCCTATAAGTGGATGGCCGATCTTTTCAGAAAGGCACTCAGCGGCGATCAGACATCGACGGATCAAGAAAGTATTTCCCTTATACAGCAATTTATTAATACCGAAGAACACTACTTCCGGCCGATTGCCGCGCCTATCCTCAATAATAGAAAGGAAGTAACCGGCGTCATCCTGATCCTGAAAGATGTAACGGAGCAGCTCGAGCACGATGAACTGAAGCGGGGCGTTATCTCGACTGTCTCCCACCAATTAAAGACCCCCCTTACGTCGATCCGCATGGCTCTCCATCTCCTCCTTGATGAAAAATTAGGGCCTTTAACCGCAAAGCAGGCGGATCTTCTGATTACTGCACGGGAAGACAGCGATCGCCTTAATAGAATCCTCGAAAACCTGCTTGACCTCAGCCGCATCGTATCCGGGAAGGTGGCCATGGAGTTGCACACAGCCCAACCTCACCAGTTGGTACTTGAGTCAATCGAATCTTACCGGGCGGCATCGCGGCAGCGCGGCATTGAGCTAAAGACGGAGTTGCCTGATGATTTGCCCGATGTCCGGGCGGATACGTTGCAAATAGCGCATGCTTTTGCTAATCTGCTTTTTAATGCCTTGAAGTATACCGAATCTGGCGGCACAGTCACCGTGTCCGCGCAGGCTGATGAAGGACATGTTCGTTTCTTAGTTTCTGACACTGGGAAAGGAATACCTGAGCAGTACCTTCCCAGAGTTTTTGATCGATTCTTTCGCGTGCCCGGGCAGGAGACTGAGTCTGGTATAGGGCTGGGGCTTGCCATTGTAAAAGAAATTATCGAGGCCCACGGTGGATCGGTAAGCGCGGAAAGCCGCGTAGGTGAAGGGAGTACCTTCTCATTCACACTGCCGAGGGCCGATAAAGCAGCGGAGGACGAGTCTGCATGATCGATATCACATACATTTTAATCGCGGCATTTTTTTTCGTCCTTTGTATTTCTTATGTACAGTTCTGCGGGAGGCTTTAGGATATGGCTGAAATCATTGTTCTCGTGATCGGGTTGTTCCTGATCGTCTATCTTTTTTTCGTAGTACTTCGTCCTGAAAAATTTTGACGTTCTTGTAAAAATGCTTCACTCTTCAAGCTATCTTTCATAAAGGCGGGTATCCTCAATCTCCTTCCTCTTATAAAGTAAGTTGGGAGGGATTTTTTAGAAAAGGGGAATTCATTCTCGATAGGTGATTTTATGATGAATATCTATGGCTGGATTCAATTGATCGTTTTCATCGGCCTCCTTATTTTGCTGACGAAACCGATAGGAGTTCATCTTATGCAGGTTCTAACCCCTGAGGGCAAGACCTTCCTCGATCCGGTTCTTCGACCTCTGGAAAAACTGCTTTACCGGCTTTTTGGAGTTGACCCGAAAAAAGAACATACGTGGCAGGAGTATGCCCTCTCCATTCTGGTCTTCAGCCTGATAAGCCTCGTGTTCACCTATATTATCCTCCGTATTCAGCAATACTTGCCACTAAACCCCCAGGGATTTGGACCGGTAAGCGAGCACCTGGCCTTCAATACCGCTGTCAGTTTCACAACTAATACCAACTGGCAGAGCTACGGAGGGGAATCCACGCTTTCATATTTCTCCCAGATGGTCGGTCTGGTAATCCATAACTTCACTTCCGCGGCCGTGGGAATCGCCGTGGCCGCAGTCCTGGTAAGAGGCATTGCCCGACAGTCTGTCCGCACGATCGGTAATTTCTGGGTTGATCTTGTTCGTGTAAATATTTATCTGCTGCTCCCGATCTGTGTCCCATATGCCCTGTTCCTTGTCTCCCAAGGGACAATCCAGAATTTCAAGCCTTACGATACGGCGCAGCTTACGGAAGCCGCCGTAATCCAGGTTGCCTCAAAGGATGCATCCGGTAAGGAAATAACGGATGCTCAGGGAAAGCCGGTCATGGAGGATCAGAGGATTGAAACACAGACAATCGCACAAGGTCCCGTGGCCTCGCAGGCAGCGATCAAGATGCTGGGCACCAACGGCGGTGGATTTTTCAATGCCAATGCCTCTTACCCTTTCGAGAATCCGACGCCGTTTTCCAATTTCGTGCAGATACTTTCTATTTTTCTTATACCGAGCGGCCTTACTTACTATCTTGGCCGGGCAGTGAAGAATCAGCGGCACGGCTGGACAGTCTGGGGGGCTATGTTCGCACTTTTCCTGGTGGGGGTACTGACATGCTGGTGGGCGGAAACGGCAGGGAACCCGAGGATGCACGCCCTCGGCGTGGATGCAGGTGGAGGCAGTATGGAGGGAAAGGAAATCCGCTTTGGAATATTCGCATCCACCCTTTTTGCCACTGTGACAACGGATGCCTCATGCGGAGCTGTCAACGCGATGCATGATTCCTTCACGCCCCTGGGAGGGTTGATCCCTCTTTTCAATATTCAACTGGGCGAGGTTGTATTCGGCGGTGTGGGAGCCGGCCTTTACGGGATGCTTGTCTTCGTTTTGCTGACGGTCTTCCTCGCAGGGCTGATGGTCGGGCGCACACCCGAGTACCTGGGCAAGAAGATCGAGGCTTATGATGTAAAGGTCAGTGTCTTATATGTAATGGTTCCCGTTTTCACAATTCTGGGATTTACCGCCTGGGCGGCAGTGAGCTCTTGGGGCATAGCCGGTCTCAATAACACCGGCCCTCACGGTTTCAGCGAAATTCTTTATGCCTTTTCATCAGCCGTCGGCAACAACGGCAGTGCCTTCGCCGGTCTCAGCACCAACACCTACTGGTACAACACGACGCTGGGCATTGCCATGTTATTGGGCCGCTTTTTCATGATCGTTCCGGTCATTGCCCTGGCCGGCAGCCTGGCGCAGAAGAAGCAGATTGCCCTGAGTGGAGGCACCTTTCCTGTTAACGGGCTCATGTTTGCTGTTCTTCTTCTCGGTACAGTTCTTATAGTCGGGGCCCTGACCTTCCTGCCTGTACTGGCGCTTGGCCCCATTGTCGAACATCTCTTGATGACAGGATCACAGATTCTCTATTAAGGAGCTATGACGATGGCCCTCAGAACGCATTCTATCTTTGATCGGGAAATCATATCGCAGGCATTGATCGAGTCTGCAAAGAAAATGAACCCCATGCATATGGTTAAGAATCCCGTCATGTTCGTTACCGAGGTGGGCGCTTTTATTGTAACTGCCGGACTCTTTTTCATGCGAGGGGGTGAAAATCTGGGTTTCGGTTTGCAGAT
>DASPQI010000030.1:0-5014 GCA_035625045.1 Syntrophales bacterium
CGTGATAGGAGCACAATCAAACGTTGATGTAATTATCAACGCTAGAATATATGCAGATACACTTTCAGTTCCCTTGACAAAACAATTGCGATTGCATCTCGACGTCAGACAGATATCTATTCCAGCAAATGAATTTATGACTGATATTATTAAACCTGTTCTACAGAAGGCAAGCCCACCATGAATACACACTGATCCTTAAAATGATTTTGTATCACTCTTACATGTCGCCTTCATATTCATTCCGTAAACTTTCCGTAAAGTATATTTTTCATAAATAATATCAACTTGTTATAACACAATACATGAGGTTCAAATCCTCCCGCCCCGACCATTAATTAAAGGGTTACGGTCTTATCGTGACCTTTTTCTGTTTATTGGAAATATTGGCTTATTATAAGAAACCTTTGCGGGATGACTCAATATGATATTAGTTCATCTAAATCTCTATAACCCAGGGTATAGGTCTCAGGCGTGTAGTCACGTTCTGCAATTTGCTCACATGATTGACAAAACTTAAGTGCCGGTATCTTCCCGGTCCAGAATAACAGCTTTGCATGTTTTGCCTTACATCTGGGGCATATGCAAGGGGTCAATTTTTGTTTATTAGGTGTCCAATTATTATTTTTATTACTGGTACCCATTTTCCTGTATTCCTTTCTCATGAACCATTGCCTAAATGATTGTGAATTATGTCAGCCGTGTAACCCGAATCAACCTTCAATTATGCCCGCCGAAATAAGCAAATGAAAAATAACAGCAAAGGAATTATCTAATTTTTTCGTTTATTATAGCAATAAATCAACCTTATTTTCTTCATAGTTTATTAGTAGTATTTTTATAGGGGAAAACATACATTTTCGAGACTATGAAGCATTACATCATCATAAGCAATTTTTTTAGGGGAGAAAAATTATATAAATAAGCGTAGTATAACTTTCATTCAGGGTGCGAAGGATCAAATTGTTAGATAAAAACATAAAAAATTATTAAAGCTTACGTGAATTTTGTCGATAATTAAGTAGTACAATAATGCATGATGACATTATAGAACTTATGTCTAATCAATATATTCATAAAATGCATCTAGATAGCCAGCCTAACGAAAGCATCAAAAAAATCACAGTGCTCTTCACCGATATTGTAGGTTCAACGAAGTATTTCAAGTCACATGGAGACCTGGCAGGTAGGCTCATGCTGAGAAGGCATCATGATATATCTGCGAAGATAATTAATGAATTTAGAGGCAGTGTTATAAAAAGCCTTGGCGACTCCATAATGGCTTACTTTGTAGATCCAAAAGATGCACTGAAATCGGCTATAAATATTCAGCAAAATTATTCTGCATTTAATCAAATAAGAAATGCAACAGACCAGGTTCATATAAGAATAAGTGTTCATTTTGGTTATGGAATTCTTGAGGAAAATGATATTTATGGTGATGTTGTTAACGTAGCCGCGAAGCTGACACCTCTTGCTCAAGCTGATCAGATATATATTTCTAAAGAAGTTTATGACATCGTTAATGATTTGCAAATATTGCAGTTTGAATTGATTGATCTGTCCAAAAGAAAAAATGTTCCAGAAGGGCTTATTGTATATCGGGTTACCTGGGATGAAACAGCAAAGTTTGACCCCATAGCGACAACCATTATTTTTGTTAAACCTATTTGGGAACTTGCTGGAGATAGTTTTAAGACAGCATGGAAAAATTTAATAAGTTTAAAAAATAATTTTTGGCGGGATAAAACTGATAAAGAGGAAATTCTCCCCGATAGAACCATCATCTTAATTATGAAGGAAGACAAATCTGTCTTGGATGTAGCTGGCAGTATAATGTCTTATTTGCGTGATAATTGTAAAGAGGAAAAAACATCATCATTTTTACCGGTATATGTGCTCATTGATTCGGGCTTCTATCTCAAAGCTGACAAGCTTGACCTTCAGGACTTACATATATCGTGGGGAGAAATTGAAGCGGATGAGATCTATATTTCAACTGCCGCATACGATAGATTAAAGGCGCAGAGTTCATCCATAAATTCATTCATAGTAGATAAAAATGAGTCAAGCTCCTTTTTGAAGCTTGTTCTAAAGACGGAGCAAGTTTTAGAACAGACATCCCCTATACCACTTCATGATGCCTTGATTGATGGAGAGTATTCTCCGTGTTACTATTGCGGAAGTAAGAGACACACGATAAGCAACTGTCCCTCAAAAAGCTTATCGGAAATAACAAATTCAATAAACAGAATAGGATATAAATCCATAGAGGAAATCAAAAGAATATATTCAAACTATCTGACAGGATTCAGTTCCAACATTGAAGAAAGACATGATGACAATAACAACAGTGATTTGTTCCTTGCTCATCAGGTATTCTATGATATCAAGAGAATATTTCAACTTAGGTTTTTTAGAACGATATGGGGCACAAAGGAAAAGGCCTGGGATAATGTGAAAGGGAGGATGTGTGAGGGGAACAGAAGTGGCATTATGTGGGTTGCTCAGGATTGTATACGAGTATCAAATTTGACAAAGGCCGAATCCCTGCTTGAGAACTCTTTGGTTAAAAATCTAAATGACTATAAAGTGTATTGCACGATGGGGTTTTTGAACATAGAGCGAAACAACATCTCACTAGCCGAGCATTATTTTTCCGAAGCGTTAAATCATGTCGAAACTAATCCGGAAAAAATATTTCTCCTTTTTCTTCTATTCCGAATTTATGAATTGAACAACAATTTCGGGAAGGCATCGGCTAAGATAAGGGATATAATGGAAATTAATCCACACTGCGCGGATGCTGCATATCTTGATATAATCCTGCAATTTCGTCATGGGGGTACGAGCGAGCCTTTACGTAGACTTATTAATCTTATACAACAGAACAGAGAATATTATATATATGCATTGCTCGATCCTGATCTCAAAGAATTCAGGAATATTATTGATCCCAAATTAAAGGAACTATTGAATGATGCAAGGAATGACGCGAAACGGGTTATACGTGAGAATGAGGCGGAACTCAAAAGGTGGGCGGAAGTCTTTACCGGTGATGAGATAGCCGTTAAAAAGGCAAAAGAATCATGGTTGGAGATTAACAAGTTAGCAGAATCCGACAGTTACTTTGGGTATCTGGATGTAATTTATTCTGGTATTTCAGTCACTAAGACTGTTCATCGAACAATAGAGGAGGATAAAAAGATACTCTACGAAGGTTTTTTGAAATTAAAAAACCGATTAAGGATCTATTTAAAGTTTGCATCCAATTATCCATATAGGCATTTAATAGAACAAATCAACAGCAGATTGGTCTTTATCCAACAAAAGATTGACGAAAATTGGAGGAAGCTTGAGACAAGTCCACCTGATGAACTGATTAAAACATTTAAGATTAAACAATTGATGTCTCAGGAATTGGATGAGATGGAACAAAGAATCAAGAAGTTGGCAACTGTTCAATGGATGGGAGAATTCGTTACCAAATTTATGAAAAGAAATCTTATTTTTATATCGGCAATCCTTCTAGCTGCTTTTATCGTATTGCCGATTGTCATATTTTATACAAACTTGGTATTAATTAAATTTGATATTTCACCAATTTACCAAATATGGTTCTATCAAAAAATGATTTCAATTATCGGCTGTATATGTAGTGTTATAACATCTTTTTTTATTACATATACGGACGTATCTAAAAAAGATTTTCAGATACAGTAAGCAAGGAGACGCCATTCTTCCCAATGTGTCGGGCTTGATATCAGACCAATAGGCGTTTAGATATTCTCTCCCCATAACCCCTATTGCAATCTTCACAGCAGCTTATTCTGTTTTTTATGCGGACTCTTTATTGGAAAGGAATGATTGGGCAGGGATGATGTAATTACCGAAGATGCCTTTTCATTATACCGTTGAGAATATTCTCGACAGTTTCCCTTATGTGCTGCAAACGTTTTTCTGTTAGGGCCTCAAAACGAAGGACTAAGACAGGCTGAGTATTGGATGGGCGTACTAGTCCCCATCCATCACCGAAGGGAATCCGTGCGCCGTCGACATCGATAATTTTATATTTCTTTCTGAAATAATCTGTGACCTCTTGGACCACTTGAAATTTAATATGGTCCGGACAGTCTATCCTGATTTCGGGGGTGGTAAAAGTTATGGGAACATCGGAAAGGATCTCACTTATTTTTTTTCCTGAAACGGATATGATTTCCAACAATCTGATAGAGGCATAGATGGCATCGTCATAACCGAAATATCTATCGGCAAAAAACATGTGGCCGCTCATTTCACCGGCCAAGGGCGCTTTTTCCTCTTTCATTTTGCCTTTTATCAGGGAGTGGCCTGCCTTCCACATGATCGGTCTACCGCCATGCTTTTCAATGTCTTCATAAAGTTTTTGAGAGCATTTAACCTCGCCAATAATTGCTGCGCCAGGGATCTTCTGTAGGATGAATCTGGAAAAAAGAAGAAGAAGTTCATCTCCCCAGAGGATTTTACCCTCGTTGGTTATTACACCTATCCGATCGGCATCACCATCGTAGGCTATTCCGATATCGGAATTATTTTTTTTGACGAGGTTGATCAGTTCGGTAAGATTTTCTAAAATCGTCGGATCCGGAAAATGGTTGGGGAAGCTACCATTCGGATCACAGTAAATATCAACGACCTTACAGCCAAATCGATTAAATAGTGGAAGTGCAAAAATACCTCCCACACCGTTTCCAGCGTCTATTACAATATTCAAGCCTTCTTTCACTTCCACGTTTTTGAATAAATAATCTTCATATGGCTTGGCAATATCTCCGGAGCAGGAAGTACCTTTTCCAGATATATACTTATTGCTTTCCATGATTTTTCGGAGTTCCTGGATTTCTTTGCCATAGATAGTATCGGGTCCTACGCATATTTTGAAACCGTTGAACTCGGGCGGATTGTGACTCCCGGTAACCATTACACCGCCACCCGCATTAAAGTGCCTTATGGAAAAGTAGAGCATGGGAGTTGC
>DASPQI010000031.1:0-6355 GCA_035625045.1 Syntrophales bacterium
CTGCAGGGGTGGAATTATATGGATGCTGAAAACATGGTGATGGGAGTGGATTTTGGTACTGACTCTGTCAGGTCGGTAATTATTGATACGGAAAACGGATCTGAAATCTCTAACCATGTCAGTTATTATAAACGATGGAAAGAGGGGAAATACTGCGATCCTTCAAAGGCCCAATTCAGGCAGCATCCCCTAGATTATATTGAAGGGCTTGAGGAATCTGTTAACGGAGCCCTTGGAAAGGCTCCTGCCGGAACTGCCGGCAGGATTCGCGGTATTTCTGTTGACACGACGGGGTCTACTCCGGTTCCTGTTGATCAAAAGGGCACTCCTCTGGCTCTCATCAAGGGATTTGAAGAAAATCCCAATGCCATGTTTGTACTATGGAAAGACCACACGGCTATCAAGGAAGCGGAGAGGATTAACGAGGTCTCGAAAAACTGGGGAGAGACGGATTATACAAAGTATGAAGGCGGTGTATATTCTTCAGAATGGTTCTGGTCTAAAATTCTTCATGTCTTGAGGTCAGATATTGAGATCAGGAAATATGCTTTTTCCTGGGTTGAACACTGCGATTGGATTCCCGCTCTTCTTACAGGCAATACTGACCCGCTGACATTGATGAGGAGCAGATGCGCTGCGGGGCACAAGGCAATGTGGCATGAGGACTTTGAGGGGCTTCCGCCTGACAAATTCTTAGAATCAATAGATCCAATTTTAAAGGGATTGAGAAACAGGTTATACTCTAGAACATTTACCAGTGATATGAAAGAAGGCTATTTAACCGAAGATTGGGCTCACAGATTGGGACTTGGCAAGGATGTCGCTGTGGGCGTGGGTGCATTTGATGCCCATATGGGGGCAGTGGGCGGAGAAATTGAGCCGTATTTTCTTATAAAAATCATGGGCACTTCGACATGCGATATACTTGTCGCTCCGATGAAAGAAATGTCAGGAAAGCTTATAAAAGGAATATGCGGACAGGTTGATGGTTCTGTCATTCCGGGAATGCTTGGCATGGAGGCAGGACAATCCGCATACGGCGATGTTTATGCATGGTTTGCAAAAATTTTAAGCTGGCCGCTCGAAGCGATTGGCGGTAATAATAAATTGCTTGATGAAATATCACAGATGATCATACCAAAGCTGTCAAGTGAAGCTGAGAAAACACCTGCCGGTGAATCGGGGATAACGTCGCTTGACTGGCTTAACGGCAGGAGGACACCTTATGCAAATCAAGCGCTCAGGGGTGCCATTATGGGTCTTAATCTGGGAAGCGATGCCCCCGGAATTTTCAGGGCGCTTGTTGAAGCGACCGCATTCGGCTCGAAAAAAATCGTTGACCGTTTTACGGCTGAGGGAGTACCCATAAAAGGCATAATTGCCCTGGGGGGTGTGGCTAAAAAATCACCTTTTGTCCTCCAGGTTCTGGCTGATGTATTAAATATGCCCATCAAGATTATACGTTCCGACCAGGCGGTAGCCCTCGGTGCCGCAATGTTTGCTGCCGTTGTGGCAGGTATTTATAAAAACATTCCTGATGCTCAGAAGGCGATGGGGAGCGGTTTTGAGAGCGAATACAAACCGAATCCAGCCAATGTCAATAAATATTCGGATATTTATAAAATGTACTCAAGATTGGCTGATTTTGTTGAAAAAGAGTGTAACGTTAGGGACATTAGATGAGTAAATATAATTATAAAGAAATCAGAGAAAGAGCATGGGAAGCCAATATGGGACTTGTAAAATATAATCTTGTAAAATATACTTTTGGCAACGTAAGTGCATTTGATCCCGAAAAAGCGGTCTTTGCGATAAAGCCGAGCGGTTTCCCGTATGAGTATCTAAAACCTGAAGATCTCGTCGTCGTTGATCTTGAGAATAAGGTTGTAGAAGGGAAAAACCGCTATTCCTCAGATACCAAGACACATTCGCTGCTTTACAGGAATTTCAGGGGAATAGGAGGAGTTGCCCATGTTCATGCACCTTACAGTGTGGCATGGGCGCAGGCTGTAAAACCAATACCTGTTTTGGGTACAACCCATGCAGACGCCGCCTCTCATGACATCCCATGTACAGAGATTATGAGTGATGAGATGATCAAAGGCGATTATGAGGAAGAAACGGGAAATCAGATCCTTGAAACATTCAGGGATATTTCATATAAAGAGGTCGAAATGGTCCTTGTCGCCTGTCATGGCCCCTTTACATGGGGAGAAACTCCTGAAAAAGCCCTTTATAATTGTGTGATGGTGGAAGAGATCGCTAAGATGGCATTACTGACGCTGTTAATAAATCCCTCTGTATCCAGATTGAAAAATACGCTGATTTCGAAACATTATACGAGAAAACATGGCAAGGATGCTTATTACGGGCAGGATAATTAGAATTGACTAATTATAGGAGGAAATAATATGAATAAGTTTTGGAAGGTAGTATGGTCAGTGCTGTTTGCTGCGGCGTCTTCAATGATTTTTGCCACTTCTTATGCCCTTTCCTATCTTAATGTTGTCGGCTTGTATTCGGAGACCGGAGCAGGGCATGTCGAAGTCATGAAGGGTGGTAAATGGAATATTGTGAGCATCGGCGATAAAATCTCTCTATATACCACCATCAGGATTACAGTCGACAGGGATTGGGTTGAGATTAGCCCCGACGACAATCCCAATGCTGTTTATGAACTTGACGGAAGCAAGAAAGGGCCCGTTATCAAGAAAATATCCGATCTGCTCAAGCAGAAACCGAAAATAGTGAGTTTTCCGAAAAAAAGTGTTAAGGGAGATAAGAACTTTTCAGGTAAACTGGTCGTAGTGCAGTATCTGGGCAGGCAGAGATACCAGGCAAACGATGATGCGGATTTGGTTGATCTCAGGTATGGCGATATACTGGACAAAGGTGGTACTGTCAACATAATAGCTATTAACAGTACCCTTGCTCTTGAATATCCGAACGGCGACGTTTCGAATATCTACGGCCCGATTAGATTTAAAGTGGAAAAGCTCTTTACCGGGCAGAAACTTTATAAATATCTTAATGTGACTGAATAATTAATTTGGAAAATCAGACCATTTCAAAGGAAGAAGTCTGAAAATAAAAAATAGGAGGAGGTTATGTAGTAAAGAACCGGTAACCGACAGCAGCGGAAAACGCTCGGTAGCGTAATAAGCGAGGAACTTTTCCTTATTAATTGCCAGCCCTGTTATTAATAGGGGAAAGAAGCTTTTTATAACGGGGCTATTTAAAATAGAGGAGGATAGTTATGAAGAGGTTGGTTATTAGTCTTACTTTGCTGACAATCGGCCTGGCTATTGTTCTCGGTTCAGGAACATTTGCAGCAAAAAAGAATCCGGTCCTTGGTTTTTCACAGCTTGGTGCTGAGAGCGAGTGGAGGGTAGCATGCACTCGTTCAATTCAGGGTTCAGCAAAGGATTATGGATTTACATTGATCTTCTCTGATGCCCAGCAGAAACAGCAGAACCAGATTGCTGCGCTCAGATCTTTTATTGCAAGAAAGGTTGATGCTATCGGATTGACCTGCGTTGTTGAATCCGGCTGGGGTCCAGTTCTCAGGGAAATCAAAGCCGCTAACATTCCTTTGATTATGATCGACAGAGGCAGTGATGAAAAAGACACATCTCTCTGGGTGACCTTAATCGGATCAGATTTTACAGAAGAAGGCAGGAAAACCGCGAAATGGCTCGGCACATACTTAGCGAAAAAAGGCATTGATGACGGCAAAAAAGAGATCAAGATTGATGAGCTTCAGGGTACCACAGGATCAGCTCCTGCTCTCGATCGTAAGAAAGGCTTCGAAGAGGTTATGAACGCCGAACATCCCAACTGGAAAATTGTCCGCTCAGAGACCGGCAATTTCACAGCTTCGGAGGGTAAGACTGTTATGCAGGCCTTCCTGAAAGCCGATAAGGATTTTCAGGTTCTCTATGCTCATAACGACCAGATGGCTTTAGGCGCCATTCAGGCAATCAAGGAAGCTGGCATGAAACCCGGAAAGGATATGACCATAGTATCGATTGACGGAGTAAAGGGTGCGTTCATAGCAATGATGGCTGGAGAATTGAACGCATCTATTGAATGCAATCCTCTTCTTGGGCCTCAGATGTACCAGGCAGCCCTGGATACTTTGGCCGGGAAAGAGTTACCCAAGTATATCCCCACGATTGAAGGCGTATTCGACGAGTCTAACGCAGCTGCGGCATTCCCGCACAGGCAGTATTGATGTGAGTTGAGTTAAGTAATAACCGTCCCGCTATGCGGGACGGTTATTAATATTACAAACACGAGGAGGTTCCGAAATGCCGGAAAAAAGCATCAATCCAATTCTTGAAATGAAGGGTATAAGAAAGTCCTTTCCCGGTGTTAAGGCCCTGTCGGGAGTGGATTTCAGGCTGTTCAGGGGTGAGGTGCACGCCCTGATGGGTCAGAACGGGGCAGGAAAATCAACGCTGATAAAAGTTGTCACCGGCGTGAACAAACAGGAAGCAGGCGAGATACGCCTCGGAGGAAAACTGATCAGGCCAGATTCTCCCCTTGAGGCCCAGAAATTGGGGATCAGCACTGTGTATCAGGAAATCAATCTCTGTCCGAATCTGACGGTGGCTGAGAATATTTTCATTGGCAGAGAGCCGATGAGATTTGGCATGATTGACTGGAAAAAAATGAATGAAAAATCAGAAAAGATGCTGAGCGATTTAAGCGTTTCGATAGACGTAACGCAGTTACTGTCTTCTTATTCGGTCGCGATACAGCAGATGGTAGCGATTGCTCGCGTTCTGGACATAACAGCCAAAATTCTGATCCTCGATGAACCGACTTCGAGCCTTGATGAAAAAGAAACGAATCTTTTATTCAGTGTCATAAGGCAACTCAGGGACAAGGGAATGGCTATCCTTTTTGTGACTCATTTTTTGGAACAGACTTATCAAATATCTGACCGGATAACAGTTCTCAAAAATGGGGAAAGGGTCGGTGAATTCATGACAAAGGAACTGCCGAAGGTTGAACTGATCTCTAAGATGCTCGGTAAGGAACTGTCGGAATTCAGCTATTCGCAAAGGGATACAGTGAAGAAGGCTGGGGTCAAAGAAACGGCGAAAGAGAAAAAGGTTGTGTTAAAAGCAGAAAAACTCTCGCGTGAGGGCGCTATCGCTCCGGTAGACCTTGAGATAAAGAGGGGTGAGATACTCGGATTCGCCGGGCTCCTCGGATCTGGAAGATCGGAGACCGCAAGGCTTCTCTTCGGTATAGATAAGGCTGACCAGGGAGATATATATATTAAAGGAAAGAAAGCAACTCTCAATAATCCGATTAACGCGATAAACGCCGGTTTGGGATTTTGTCCGGAAGACAGAAAACTCGAAGGAGTTATCGGTGACCTTTCTGTCAGGGAAAATATAATTTTAGCAATACAGAGCAAAAAAGGGATCTTAGGAAATATACCGTTGAAAAAGCAGCAGGAAATAGCTGATGGGTTGATTAAAATGATTGATATAAAAACAACAGGGAGCGAGCAGGAAGCCGGAAAATTGTCAGGGGGCAATCAGCAGAAGTTGATGCTTGCGAGATGGCTCGCGACAAATCCAGAGCTTCTTATTCTTGACGAACCTACACGAGGAATAGATGTAGGCGCAAAGCTGGAGATAATGGAACTTATCCTTAAACTGGCAAAGCAGGGTATGGCGCTGCTTTTCATATCGACCGAGATCGATGAAGTTGTCAGGTGCAGCGATGAAGTCGCTGTTTTCAAGGACAGGAAAAAAGTAAACGATTTGAAAGGAGAAGAAGTAGATGAAAACAGGATCATGCATATTATAGCTGGAGGTAAAGATTTATGAGGATGATTTCTGGCGTGTGGAATAGATTTTTCTCATCAAGGATATTCTGGCCTATTGCTGCGCTGGTTTTTATGCTGCTGGTCAATCTGATCATTAAACCTGATTTCTTCAGGATAGAGATAAAGGAGGGTCATTTATACGGAAATGTCATCGATATAATAAAAAATGCTACGCCGATCATGCTCATATCGATAGGACTCACTCTTGTAATCGCTACAAAGGGGATCGATATTTCCGTTGGATCGCTGGTTGCAATTGCTTGCGCAACAGCTGCGGTAATGGTCGGTGGAGAACTCATAATGGTCAATGGTCAACAGCAGTATACAACACTGTTCCCGCTTCCCCTGGTCATAATCGGTACGCTTTTCATAGCCTCAGCAGCGGGCATGTGGAACGGTTTACTGGTTTCGAGAGTCGGCATGCAGCCGATTATAGCGACCCTGATATTATTTGTTGCGGGGAGGGGTGTAGCCCAGCTTATAACAACCGGACAGATCGTATACCTT
>DASPQI010000032.1:0-4735 GCA_035625045.1 Syntrophales bacterium
GCGAAGAAGAGGATGATGATGAAAAGAGAGGCTCATGCTCTGTGGGCTGATTTGCGATTCCATTCGCTTTCATGGCTCCTGCAGGGCGGATATGTCGTTCATATTTGCTTTTTTGACCTAAAAGGAGGACAGTCATATGGAATATATAGCAAAATATTGGGCAATATTAGTCATCATGACTGTGTATACGGCGTTCTGCCTGCTCATAGGCCAGTGGTTCAAAAAGAAGGCCGCTGAAAATGTCGATGCCTTCTATGTCGCCAAAAGGGAAATACCGGGCTGGGCCATTTCCCTTGCCTTCTTCTCGACATTCATTAGTACGAACACGTACGTCGGGCAGGCGGGCTTCTCGTTCCAGGCGGGGTTGTGCTGGGCCTGGGTCGGCTTTTACTGGGTAGTTTTCTGCATGATATCCTGGCTCCTCCTGGGGCCGAGGATGCGGGTGCAGACAGCCAAACTAAAATCCGTTACAATTCCAGATTATTTCGACTACCGTTATAAGAGCTCATTTTCCAAGGCCATCAGGATTTTCTCGGCCGGTATCATCTTATTCGCCACCCTATGGTATATGACAGCTATTGCCAAGGGGTGCGCCCATCTGTTGTCCTCTACACTTGAGATACCGTATGCCTGGGGGGCGTTTCTGGTCATTTTCATCACGACCCTCTATTCGGTGCTGGGGGGCATGTACAGCGTCCTGTGGACGGATGCCGTACAGGGTCTGATCATGTTTTTCGTCGCCATACTGATGGTAATGATCCCGGCTATGTATGTCGGCGGCTGGGAACCCCTCATGTACAGCATTGCCAGCACAGCGCACGTCGCTGCAAAGGGCCAGCCCATGGGAAACGGCCTCATGACCTTCTGCACCCTCGTGTCTTTTGCCTACATCACCAGCATCGGCCTTGCCGTCGGGATGAAGCAGATCTCCGAGCCCCGCTGTTTGATCAGATTCTACTCTATTGACAACGCGAAGAGCATGAAGTTCGCCATGATCGCGACACCGATCTTCCTCGGCGTTTCACTCGCCTGCGTTTTTGCTGTGGGCGCCCTTGTTCACGGGATGGCCACGGATAAGGAAGCAGCTTATTTGGTCAAGCATACGGATGAAGTGGTCGGGTTCATGCTGGCGAAATTCGGCAGTCCCTGGGTAACGGGAATTGTACTGGCCGGGCTCTTCGCTGCCGGCATGTCCTCCTATGCAGCGGTATCGATCATTGTCGGGACTGCCTTTGTCGGCGACATATGGAAAGTCATAAAACCCCTGCCTCAGGAAAAGCAGGTGAGTTATACAAAATGGCTCATGTGGATTTACAGCGGTATTGTTTTCATTATTACATTATACCCTCCTGCGGGTATTGTAGAATTGACGGCCTTTTCTGGGGCCGTGTTCACGGCGGGCTTCTTCCCGGCCGTGTTTGGCGGCCTCTTCCTCCGCTGGGGAACCGGCAAAGGCGCCTTCTGGTCCATGATTATCGGCATCGCCACGACTCTAATCTGGAGGTTAGGCCTGCGCTTCGTCCTTCCCGGCATGAAAGATATCCATGAGATCATCCCGGGCTTCATCGTCTCCCTTATAGCCTATTTCATTATAAGCAAGCTGACATCAAGCGATATGCCCGACAAGGAACATCTCGATCATGTCTTTCACACGAAGACGAGTTAATCAGATTTTTTGAATAAGAGTGGCGTTACGCATACGGTTTTACGGGATGTCACTCTTTTCATATTCCCGGAGGTGAATCTATGAGAGCGCCAATTATTCATGCGAGGGACGACTGGGAACGCCGGAAAAAAGAATACAAGGCGCGGATGGCCTGTGCCAAACCGCTTACAGATGGAGGTAGAGGCAAGATTTGCGATCCCTCCCATGCTGTGGCCCTCCTGGAGATGATCATCCGCCCGGAAGACCGCGTAGCTCTCGAAGGGAATAATCAGAAGCAGGCCGACTTTCTGTCAGACTGCCTCTGTAAGGTCGACCCTGCGAAGATCCACAATCTCCACATGATCCAGTCGGTAATCGCCCTGCCCGCACACTGCGAGATATTTGAGCGGCGGATCGCCGCGAAGGTCGACTTCTCATTCTCCGGCCCTCAGGCCGTCCGGGTGACAAGGCTCGTAAATGAAGCGAAGATGCAGATCGGGGAGATTCATACCTACCTCGAACTTTTCGCGCGCTACTTCCTCGATCTTACACCTCAGGTCGCGCTGGTTGTGGGAGCTCTGGCGGATAAGAACGGCAACCTTTACACCGGCCCCAACACAGAGGATACGCCTGCCATCGTGGAGGCTACCCGTTTCAAACAGGGCATTGTGGTGGCGCAGGTGGAGAAGATCGTGACGAAACTGCCCCGGGTCGACATTCCGGGCGGATGGGTCGACTTTGTCATCCCCACGGGAAAACGCTGTTATATAGAACCCCTCTTTACCCGGGACCCGGCACAGATCAGGGATGTGCATGTCCTGATGGCCATGATGGTGATCAAAGGGATATATGCTGAATATGGTCTGCGTTCCCTCAACCATGGGATCGGCTATGCCACTGCGGCTATTGAGCTTCTCCTTCCCACATATGCCGCGCGGCTCGGCCTCAAGGGCAAGATATGCACACACTGGGCCCTCAACCCCCATCCCACCATGATACCGGCCATTGAAGTGGGATTCGTGGAATCAATACACTCCTTTGGTTCCGAGGTTGGGACAGAAGATTACGTGTCAGCCCGGTCAGACATCTTCTTCGTTGGACCTGACGGAAGCCTCCGGTCGAACCGGGCCTTCTGCCAGGCTGCCGGGCATTATGCCGTGGACGCCTTTGTGGGCTCCACACTCCAGATCGACCGCTACGGGAACAGCTCCACTGCCGTGGATGACCGTATAGCTGGATTCGGAGGCGCGCCCAATATGGGATGCGACGCGCCCGGCAGGCGCCATTCCAGCGCATCATGGGTCAAGGTAGGCGAGGAGAGCGGCATGCGGCCGGGACTTATCGGTGATATGCATAGAGGCCGTAAGCTCGTCGTTCAGATCCTTGAGACCCGTGGACCGAGGGGAATCCAGTGTTTTGTGGAAAAGCTAGACGCCTGGGAGCTGATGAAGCGGGCCGGCCTTAAAGTCCCGCCGGTCATGATTTACGGCGATGCGGTTACACAGATAGTTTCCGAAAAGGGGATCGCCCATCTCCACAAGTGTGCTACACTCCGAGAGAGAGAAGCCGCTATTAAGGCCGTTGCCGGCGATACAGACCTCGGCAAGCATGCCAAACCAGAGGAAACAGCTGATTTGAGACGACGCTGCGTAGTTCAGACTCCGGAGGACCTGGGAATAAACCTGGCCGAGGCCAACACATCACTTCTTGCAGCTCGTTCTATGGATGACCTCGTAGCTTGGTCGGGGGGTCTCTACAAGGTACCAGAACAATTCCGGTGATAGGGCATATAATAAATTTTGGATACCTGAAATGACTTGACATTCTTCCCACCGTCTCTATAATTCTTACAAAAAATAGTGGTATCAACCAATCCTTAACGAAGGGGGATACAGTGGGCTTCAAATGTGGCATTATAGGCCTGCCGAACGTAGGAAAATCAACTATCTTTAATGCCTTAACAGCCGCATCCGCCGAGGTTGCCAATTATCCATTTTGTACCATTGATCCCAACATTGGTATTGTACCTGTTCCCGATGAAAGACTCGATAAGATCGCTCAAATCATAAAACCTCCCAAGGTCACATATACCTCCATGGAATTTGTGGATATTGCCGGTCTTGTTAAAGGCGCAAGCCGTGGAGAAGGCTTGGGAAATAAGTTTCTTGGACATATCAGGGAAGTTGATGCCATTGTACATATTGTAAGATGCTTTGAACATTCATCTGTTGCTCATATATACGGTGCAGTTGATCCTGCTCGTGACATAGATATAATAAATACCGAACTGCTTATTGCCGATATTGAGACGCTGGAAAAGAGGATTACAAAAGTCGAACGTCTAGCAAAGTCAGGTGATAAGCTAGCACGCAAAGAGTACAACACATACCTTCGTATTAAGGATGTTCTGGGAAAGGGTACCCCTGCGCGAAAGACTGCGCCTCATGAAGATGAGGAAGCTATTTTCAGGGACCTTCAGCTTTTAACCTCCAAGAAAGTGCTGTATGTTGCTAATGTTAGTGAGGCTGACCTTAAGGCTGGCAGTCCACATATCCAAAAAATTGAAGAAATCGCACAAATGGAAGGAGCTAAGGTAATTGTAATTTGTGGTGACATGGAAGCGGAAATAACAGAACTCCCCAAAGAGGAACAAAAAGAATTTCTTAATGAACTCGGTCTTCAGGAGTCAGGTCTTCAGAAGCTTATTAGAGAGGGATATGATCTTTTAGGCTTAATAACCTTTTACACCACGGTCGGCCCTGAACTCCGGGCATGGACTATCCCAAAAGGAACAAAAGCGACTTCAGCCGCAGGCAAGATACACAGTGACATGGAGAAAGGGTTCATCAAAGCAGAGATCATTCATTTTAATGACTTCATTCGGCTGGGCAGTTTATCTTCTGCAAGAGAAAGCGGTCTTATCCGCTTTGAAGGAAAAGATTATGTCATAGCTGATGGCGACATTGCGTATTTCAGATTTCATGTTTAACGAGACTTTTAAAATGACTTTTTCTAGATAAAAAAAGGTGGATGGTTAAAAGGAGGGAAAAAGGGACACCATCCACCCGTATGAAAACTGAACTGAATAAA
>DASPQI010000033.1:0-3884 GCA_035625045.1 Syntrophales bacterium
AGTTGGATTTGTGTCGTGACTAGAAGCGAATTAGGAAAAAAGAGGAAAACTATTTCCTTTTTATTAAAAGGGCCCAATAAATTTGAATACATTCCTGTTAAAAAAAGTAAACTTCTGTAAAAATTTATCCTTGGCATAAAACTTGTATTCTTTACCCCTGAGGGTTCCTTTTACGAGTTTTTGAGGAAGGTACAAATTATGAAGCTTAAGAACTTACTATTAGTTTTAATCATGGTTTTTGCGCTAGCAGGGACAGCGTTTGCTTGGCACGAGGATTGTAATACCACAAATACCAATAATTATACTGCTAACGGTGGTAGTGTTAATATTGGAGGGGGAGAAGCTTTTTTGGGATCGGTTAACACTCTTTCACCCTCATCGTCATCGAATGTCACAATTGGTAATGTGACTGGTGGTACGGGTGGAAGCGTGAAGGACAGCGGAAATTCCACGAATAACAATACGAATATTAATGCCCCATCCGCAACAATTCAGAAAGGCGCTGTTACCAATACCTTTACTCCCATGAATTCTCAGTCCCAGTCGATTAACAATTCTGGAAACGCAACCATTCAGAAGGGTGCCGTGACAAATAACAATACCGTTGACCCCAAGATCACAGTTAGTCCCACGATTGATCCCAAAATCACCACTACAGTTGATCCTAAGATGACCAACAAACAGAATCAGAGTCAAAAACAGAGTCAGGGTCAGAATAACGAACAGACAATTAACCCTCAACAGGAAGTTACTATCAAAACACCTACTCAGTTGTTAGAATCTCCAACCCAGTATATTCCTTCACTTAACTTTGGAAATGGTAAGATGAAAGATGTGACTAATGAGCTTCCTACTTTTGCTATTTATGGAATTAAGAAATATGCTGGTGAATCCATTATGGAAGTTCTGGATGTCAAGGCCAATGTTAAATTCAAAAATTTGTACAAGGAAATTCTTAGCAAAGCCAAAAGCTTAGCCGGAGGCGAAGGGTTCAAGTCAGCCGAAGTGAAGGTTCAGATTTTAAAGGCTGAAGCTCAAAAGACTTGGCAACTTGGTCTTAATGCTTTGGGATCAGGATCAGGTTTGTCTCCATCAGGTTTAGGTGGTGGATCTGGCACAGGCGGTTTAGGTCCAGTGTGGGGTGGGACTAAAGCAGATGATTTGTTTACGATCATCTATGTTAAAGTCGCTGTAAATTAAGCATAAACTAAATTATGGAAGAGGAAGGTTAACTCTGTCGCTTCTTTTACAATGAGGGATGAGATGAAAACAAGAATTGTATTGCCTTTATTGCTCTGTGTTTTTCTTGTGGGATGTGCTGGGGAACAGGTTGTCAAAGATACCAGAACTTTTCTTCATTTCGTGACTTTCAAAACTGAACCGGTCGGAGTGGATGTGATTGTGATTGATACGGCTTCGGGTAAGGAAGTTGGCTTTCTTGGGAAGACCCCAATTCGTATCCTTATTATGAAAAACACGGTTCAGGTTGGAAAACTTTCGGAGGATGTGACTTGCACTAATATAGTAACAAGTCCTAACACTATTGGGGTTATGTACGGGAAGACTAAAGTGGAGGGTGTGGAGTTCCAGTTCAAGTTGCGAGCAACTGGATACCAGGATGAAATCAAAATAGAGAGAATTCCCGTAATTAGCCTGAGTGATTCCGATGCGACAATGAACATTGTGCTACAACGAAGTAATTAAGAAGGAAAAAAATATGCCGACAGAAAGCGGATTGGGCCTGCGGCTGTAAGTCATCTCCGAGGGACCTCCCCTCATCTCCTGTGCAGCCTTGTAGCACGCTTTCTGCTATGAACCTTCTTTCCCGACACCTCAGAAAAGCTAGAATTTGATTTCCATATATTCACCCAGGATACATGATTTCTGCCAATAATCCTCAGGTCAAGATGTTATCGGTGAGCGATGATTTGCAGGTGTTGTTCACACCCCATTTCTCGAGGACTCCTTCCTGAAATCGCCAAGGTGGAATTTCCTGCCCTTATTGAAGATTTCAACCAGATATCTTCAGTTAGGGTAAAGTGCGTATAGTGGCAAGATATCCTGCCATCTGAGGCGGTAACTTCTCACCCCCATCACGTCTGTTATTTCCTGAAGTCAAGCACCATACATCTTGATAAGTATACATCGTTCAAACCAAAATCAATAATAATTACTTCTAGGAGGCCCCCGAATACTTCTGGGGGTACTAAATCGAGACATGATGCTTCCGGAAATTCGAAGCGCAGATGACAGGCCCGTCTGGATTTGACCTAAAATGGCTCTCGCAACGGGAAAAAATCAAAAAGCGATGAAGCTAAAATTGCCAAAACTTCGGGGGGTATTTTGGCAAAAAAAACTGGCTAAAAAAGTACTTGACAAACAATACCGATTGGTATATTATTATGTGTAAATAAGAGGATGAGGAAATGGGCAAGGCAGAAGATACCCGGAATTATATCATCGAGCGGGCAGCACTCATTTTTAATCTGCATGGCTACGCCGGAACCACCATGTCACAGCTTACCCAGGCCATCCAAATGACCAAAGGTGCGATTTACGGCAATTTTAGAGACAAGGATGAGATCGCTCTTGCGGCTTTCGATTACAATTTAAGCGAAACTTCAAAAAAAATCAGCAAAGTGATCCGTTCAAAAGAAAACGCCTGTGATAAGCTTATTGCTTTTGCTAATTTTTATCTGGACGCGTTTTCGGAGACTTGCCAAAAGGGAGGATGCCCCATACTGAATGCCGCGGTTGATTCCGACGATGTTCATGAAGCCTTGAAAGAGCGGGTTGCGCATGCTATCGCGGAATGGATAAAGGCCGTGACCCATATTGTTTACGATGGCATCAAGCTCAACCAAATCAAACCAAGCGTCAAGCCCGAGCAATTCGGCTCCATTTTCGTGTCTTTAATAGAAGGGGGGATCCTGCTGTCGAAGACGACTGGCAATACGATTCATCTCAGCCGAAACATAGATCATTTGATTCACATGGTGAATGCGGAGTTGAGGGTGTAAATTTTTTTCCCTTGGAATATACCAATAGGTATATTTCAGATGCGAAAAGGTATAAAATTATCACAACAAAATCGTGCACCCAAAATGTTCTAAACAATGAACTCAATCAAATGAAGGGAGGATCCACGAAATGAGAGAAGAAAATAGCATCATCGCCGAATATCGGGAAGGAGATTTTGGAAGTCGTCTTAATTTTTACCTCGGATGCCGTTCGTTGCGAAGGGAATTCTTGGAAATCGATCGGAACGAGATAGCTGCGCTTCCCAAAACTCGCGCCCACAGGCCGGGTTTCAGATCGGCTTTTAGACAATTCATGGCAATGTTTCTGGCAAACATGTGAGTTGGCTAATCCGAAATGAACTTTCGAACCAAGAGGCTGTTAGGTATCACCTCTATAGCCTGTTAAATTCACAGTCCCATTGTTACACTCTTTCGAGTTGTAAAGGAGGAATCATGATTATGGAAAACAGAATACGGGAAAAGGCTCTGAAACTTGGATACGAGGACTGCGGTATTATTAGAGTCGGTGCGTTGGCCGGTTATCGCGAAAAGCTGGAGGAGCGCATCTCGCGGATACCAATGGGAGAGCAAATATATGGGCGCTTCAGGAGTTATGCGGACCCCTCGGCGGACAATCCGAAGATAAAATCCATCGTCGTCGCTATCGTCCCTACCTACAGGTACAACGTGCCCGGCGAATTCGATGGCGTCTACGGCAAAGCTTACATGTTCGACAGCAGGACGGACGAAAACGCTCCGTTTTTCAGGATACGCAGGGAATTCTCCACCTTTCTCGAAAGCCTCGGTCTCAAATGCATGTTGGGCGGCGATCACGGAATCGCGGCGCCAGCCCGCTGGGCAGCG
>DASPQI010000034.1:0-15384 GCA_035625045.1 Syntrophales bacterium
ACCATCCTACCCGCTTTTTTAAAAGTCCGCTATAGGTAAAGGTCTAGGGATAACTCCCTGTAATCGTTGACCCTCAGGGGTATCTCAGACTGTAGATTCGTAGGTGTTAGTGCGCCACGAAGGTTCATGAGAGATGAGGGAAGGCCCCTCGAAGCCGGCTGGCAGGAGCAGGCTTCAAACCACCCTTAGCTGCATTGGTAAAGAGCCATTGTGGTGAGCGTTAATGGAAAAGTCAGGGCAAAGACCCTGGCAGGTGAGGTTCAGGGAGGCGAGCGCAAGCGAACTACTGATGAGGTGTCGAAATGAAATTAGATGATGTCAAAACTGGGGGCTTATCGTACTCCGGGATAAGTCCAGGAGGTGCCTGTTTACTGCCTGGACGGCATCCGGCATAAAGGTAGCGCGAACCTGATCTAGGCTCTTGTGTGGAACGTGGGAACCTGTCGTCCCGATGCTAAGGGAGAAATTCAAGTGGAGGACCCACGAGAATGAGAGTACCGATGCGGGGCACGGGCGCGGACCAACTCGTATTAGTGTGGAAGTTCCTGTAATGGGAATGGAGCGAAGGGGTTGGATCATCTGGTCTTATTGTTTGGTCAACCAGAGATGGGAGGAGCCAGGGAATAAGATAAAACCGCTGGGTAGACTGGCGGCTGGATGATAAGAGCCGGATGACGGGAGACTGTCACGTCCGGATCTGTGAGAGCCTGGGGGTGAAATTCCCCCGGGCGACTCGACTGAATTAAAACCTTTTGTATAATTGCGCACAAGTTAATGCGAGGAGTATAATGACGTGACGCTCTTAATAGATTAAGAGATTACTTCGCTTCCCTCGCAATGACTGCTTGGATTACGTGAAGATTTCGAACACTGTCAGGCGTCTCATATCGTACTATAGATAAAAACTGTTATTGCATGTGATCCGACATTGCTTTCATCTGTGGAATCGGAGATAATTTGAATCATGAATCAACTAAGTCTCGGTGAGTTGTGAAAAAAAATATCCTGATAACCGGCATTCCGGGTATAGGCAAGACAACCCTTATAATGAAGATTATGGAGGCTATGAAAGATGTTGGTCCGGTTGGTTTCTATACGGATGAGATAAGAGAGAAGGACATTAGGACCGGATTTTCTTTGACAAGCATAACAGGAGGTCGAAGCATATTATCACATGTGAGCATTAAAAGCAGGTTCAGAGTAAGCAAATATGGTGTTGATGTGGCAGGTTTTGAATCCTTTATCGAACGGATTCCGTTTTTTGATGAAAAGGTCGGCGTGATCGTGATTGATGAAATTGGAAAGATGGAATGTTTCTCGTCAAAATTTACAAAACTTGTAAAAGCATTGCTGGATTCGGAGAAATCATTTATCGCAACGATAGCCCTTAAAGGTGAAGGATTGATCGCAGAGGTTAAAAGGCGGTCCGATGTTGAACTGTTTGAGATAACCAGGGATAATAGAGATGTTTTGCTTCAGAGAATTCTGAATTACTCATTATCAAGACCCTCCCATTAGAACACCCTTTTGTCATTCCGTGCTTGACACGGAATCCAGTACTTTTAAGTCTCTAGATCCCTGCTTTCGCAGGAATGACATCATTTCGTGGGAGGATTGATGAATACCTCTTTCATCATATCCGTTCCCTCTTCATTGTATAGTATTTTTAACCAAAGTTGTGGTATGGAATGCGTTAGTATCACGAGAGGGAATTACATGGGTGAATTCCGGATTGTTACAGAATTTGAACCGAAGGGTGACCAGACAAAGGCAATCGCGCAGCTTATTGCTGGTGTCGAGAAAGGGGCGCCCCATCAGGTTCTCCTTGGGGTAACGGGTTCGGGCAAGACCTTTACCATCGCTAACGTTATTCAGGCGGTTCAGAGGCCCACCCTTGTCATTGCCCATAACAAAACGCTGGCGGCCCAGCTTTACAGCGAATTCAGGATGCTTTTCCCGGAGAATGCCGTTGAGTACTTCGTCAGCTACTATGACTACTATCAACCCGAGGCCTATATCCCGAGTACGGATACTTATATTGAAAAGGATTCCTCCATCAACGAGGAAATCGATAAACTGCGCCACTCGGCGACCCATTCCCTCCTGGACCGTAATGATGTTATTATTGTGGCGAGCGTGTCCTGCATTTACGGCCTCGGCTCTCCCGAAGCTTATTACGGAATGCTGCTTCGCCTGGAAGAGGGTTTGGAGATTCCGCGGGATGAAATGCTGGCCCGGTTGGTGGAGATCCAGTACGAACGCAATGACATTGATTTTCACCGGGGGACATTCCGTGTCCGGGGTGATGTCGTGGAAATCTTCCCACCGTACGAAGAAGAAAAAGCGATCCGGGTGGAATTTTTCGGAGACACTATAGAGTCGATCTCCATGGTGGATCCCCTACGGGGAAGGAAATTGAATTCTGTCCAGAAAATAGCCGTCTATCCCGGCAGTCACTACGTAACAACAAGAGACAATATGAAGCGTGCTATTGCCGCAATCAGGGAAGAACTTGCAGAGAGGCTTCAGGAACTTCACGGGGAGAACAAGCTGCTTGAGGCACAGAGGTTGGAACAGCGGACAAAGTTCGATATGGAAATGATGGAGGAGATGGGCTACTGCCAGGGAATAGAAAATTATTCCCGCCACCTCACAGGCAGGAGGCCGGGAGAACCTCCTCCCACTCTGATGGAATATCTCCCCGAGAACGCGCTGGTCATCATTGATGAAAGCCACGCCACCATTCCTCAACTGGTCGGAATGTACCGGGGTGATAGGTCGAGAAAAGAAACGCTGGTCAACTACGGTTTCCGCCTCCCCTCCGCCCTGGATAACCGGCCTCTAATGTTCGCGGAATATGAGCACTTCGGTAAACAGAGGATATACGTATCGGCTACACCAGCCGCGTACGAGCTGAATAAGGCCAGGGGAAAGGTTGTAGAGCAGATCATACGACCCACGGGTCTTATGGACCCGGAGATTATAGTGAAGCCTGTGAGTCACCAGGTCGATGATCTCCTCGCAGAGATCCATGACAGGGAGAGCAAAGGTGAGCGTGTGCTGGTGACCACACTGACCAAGAGGATGGCGGAGAATCTGAGCGCTTACTACGGAAATCTCGGCGTAAAGGTAAAATATCTTCATTCTGATATCCATACCCTGGAGCGCGTCAGCATTATCAGGGACCTGCGCTTAGGGGAATTTGATGTCCTGGTTGGCGTCAATCTTTTGCGGGAAGGCCTTGATATCCCCGAGGTGTCGCTGGTTGCTATCCTGGATGCAGACAAGGAAGGCTTTCTACGCTCCGAGCGCTCCTTGATACAGACCAGTGGTAGGGCCGCCAGGAATGTATCGGGGCAGGTGATCATGTATGCCGACAAGATAACCGACTCCATCAAGACCTGTCTTGATAAAACAAAAAGGCGAAGAGAAATACAGAGGCGCTATAATGAAGAACACCATATCACTCCTGAGTCCATCAAAAAATCCATCAGTGATATACTTGCGTCCATCTACGAAGCCGACTATGTTACAGTGCCTGTCGTTTCTGAGGACAGGAAACTTTATATCTCGGAAGATGAGCTCCCCGTCATGATCAGGAAATTGAAAGTGGAGATGAAGGAGGCCGCAAAAAATCTTGAATTTGAGAAGGCGGCGCAGCTCCGGGATCAGATCAAGGAATATGCCGCTATTCTGGTGGAAATGGGAGAAGAGGTTTGAAGCGTATTCAAATTGCGGGAATTTTTATATGCTTTTTATTGCTGGTCTTTGCCGATCCCGCGCCTGCTAAAACACTGGCGGATCAAGTAAGCGGGAATATCAAGGAGAGAATAAAAGCGTCAGAAGTATCTCCGACAATTAAATGCGGAGAGGGCATAACGTGTGAGTCAGCACTGCTGCCTAAGTTTTATTCCGAGCGGGACTTTCAGCCGGCATGGAGCGACGATTACGGGCCGACTCCTTATGTTGAGAATTTTCTTGATGTGATTCGTGTTGCATATCGCGAAGGATTAAATCCCGAAGACTATCATCAGGGGAAAATCAAGGCAGTGATTACTGAGCTTAATGAGCGTCGCAGCAAAGGGGAACTATTGGACGCGGTAAGGCTCACCGATCTGGATCTCATGATGACGGATGCCTTTCTTCTTTATGCGTCCCATCTTCTTGAAGGTCGCGTGGATCATCAGCATGTTTATCCCGGCTGGGTTATAAGTGAGAGATCAACCGACCTCACTGCTGTTCTCCACTACTCCCTTGAGTCGGGAGAAATTAAGAGCTCGCTGGCTGATCTCGCACCCGCTTATAAAGGCTACGCCAGACTTAAAGAAAAATTGGACTCGTATCGGCACATTGCTGGAAAGGGCGGTTGGTCAAAGATACCCAAGGGTCCAACGCTTCACAAAGGATTTCATGGCAAAAGGGTGGCAATACTCCGCCAAAGGCTCATCGCCTCGGGCGATCTCAGTTTTGAGGCGCCAATTTCGAATATTGTCTTTGATCACAATCTGGAAAAGGCCGTCAGCAGGTTTCAGATGAGACATGGTTTGAAAGGTGACGGACGTGTCGGTAAAGCGACGTTGGAGGTTCTGAATATATCCATTGGAAAAAGAATTCGCCAGATAGCGTTGAATATGGATCGAATGCGCTGGCTCCCCGATGAAATAGGTGAGCGTTATATTTTCGTGAATGTTGCCGACTTCTCTCTGAAGGTCATCGAAGACGAAAAGGTTGTCATGGCGATGAAGATCATTGCGGGGAAAGGCGAGCAGCGAAGCTGCATCATAAGCGGTGAAATGACGTATATGGAATTAAATCCATACTGGAGGATACCGGATAGCATTGCCGCCAAAGAGATATTACCACAGATTAAGAAAAATCCAGGCTACCTGACGGAAAAGCGCATAAAGGTCTTTAAAGATTGGGCTGAGGCTGATGACGAGAAAGAGGTAGATCATAAAAAAGTGAAATGGTCTCGCGTGAAGGCCAGCAACCTCGGCTATAAGTTCCGTCAGGAATCAGGTCCCACAAATCCTTTAGGAAGAATAAAGTTTATTTTCCCCAATCTGTGTGAAATATATCTTCATGATACACCGGCACGGCATTTATTCGGGCAATCCCGTCGCGATTTAAGCCATGGATGCATACGTATCGAAAAGCCCGTTGAATTGGCAACCTACCTTCTAAAGAATAAGGAAACGTGGACACGTAAAAAGATACTGGCCGAGATCAAAAAGGAGAAAAGGCAGGTTGTAATGCTTCCTGAGCCTATCAATGTTCACATCTTCTATGGTACGGCATGGGTGGATCAAGATGGAGAACTTCAATTTCGCAGCGACATTTATCGGATTGATGATGTACCGTATAAAATGCCCGTCGGCATCAATTAAGTTCTCTTTTTTAAAAGTGTCATTCCTGCGGAGGCGGGAATCCAGAATAAGACTGGATTCCGTGTCAGGCACAGAATAACAGAGGGATGATTATTCTTTGATCCTGGATCAAGTCCGGGATGACAAAGGCGGGTCGAGAATGATAGGAAAAAGAGAAAGTAAGTAAATATATTTTTATATTAATAACGTGGCTGAGTTTCCATGAAAGATGAGTTGACCGAGAAATTTAAAAATGCACCCGCGTCACCGGGCGTCTACGTTATGAAAGACAGGGATGGCAGGATAATCTACGTCGGGAAGGCCAACAACCTGAGAAACCGGGTCAAGGCCTATCTCGGAGGGACGGACTCACGATTCATGATACCTTTCCTTGTCTCCAAAGTTCATGATGTGGAATTCATTGTTACGAAAACGGAGAAAGAGGCCCTGATCCTGGAGAATAACCTGATCAAGGAACACCGTCCCCGGTACAACGTTATTTTCAGAGATGATAAAACCTACTTCAACATTCGTATCAATTTGAATGATTCGTTTCCGCGGTTTCATCTGATAAGGCGCCCGAAAAAAGATGGCGCCAGGCATTTTGGTCCGTACCCGTCAAGCGCCGCAGCGAAGGAAACACTTCGCTTTCTTCAGTCCATATTTCCTCTCCGTACATGCGGGGATCAGCAAGTGAAAGGGAGAAAGAGGCCATGTCTTGAGTATGAGATCAGGAGATGTCTTGCCCCCTGCGTCGGCTATATTGATGAAGTGTCATATCAGCGGTTGGTAAGTGACAGCGTGGCATTTATGGAAGGGCGTGAGAAAACACTGATTGTCGATCTTCAGGCACGGATGGATGCCGCGTCAGATCAGTTGTGCTTTGAAGAAGCGGCCGCCCTGAGGGACAGAATTGCCGCTATTAAAGAGACGCTGGAGAAGCAACGGGTGGTATCCATGTCTTTCAAGGATCAGGATGTGTTCGGCATCTATCGGGAGGGAAACCTGACTCAGATATGTATGCTCTATGTAAGAAAGGGCAAGATTATCGGGAAAAAGGACTTTCCCTTTTTTAAGATAAAGAGTGCATCTCCTGAAATACTGTCGTCCGTATTGAAACAATATTATGACAGTGAGGTTTACATACCCGACGAGATAATCATTTCTGAAAATATCGAAGATCATGCGGTTATGGAGGAATGGCTATCGGATAAAAAAGGGAAAAAGGTGTCATTACTCATACCGAAAAGGGGCTCAGGGAAGGAACTTGTTCACATCGCAGAAAGCAACGCTAAAAGCATGTTTGAGGAGGAAAAACACGCGACAGATGCAGGTGAGACACTCTGTAAACTCGCCGAAGTGCTCAAATTGAAAAATATACCGGGCCGAATAGAGTGCTTCGATATTTCGAATATTGGTGGAAAGTACGCAGTCGGCTCGATGGTTACCTTTGTTGACGGAAGACCGTGGAAGGCGGGATACAGGCGCTTCCGGATCAGAACTATCGAGGGGGCCGACGATTACGCCATGATGTATGAAGTGCTCAGCCGCCGGTATGCGAAAAAAGACAACCTGCCGGATCTGATCGTTGTGGATGGAGGAAAAGGACAACTGGGTGTAACGGTCACTGTGATGAAAGATCTGCATATAGAAAGAATAGATGTCATCGGTCTGGCGAAAGAGGGCAGGGGAATGGCTGCCGACAAGGGAGAAGATCGGGTTTATCTTGTCGGGAAGAAGAATCCAGTTTACATTTCGAAATGGCCTGATGTCCTTTTTCTTCTCCAGCGGGTGAGAGATGAAGCACACAGGTTCGCTGTCACATATTATCGCAAATTGAAGAACAAGAGGGATTTTGAGTCAGTTCTGGATAACATTCCCGGCATCGGAGTATCCAAGAAAATAGCACTGCTTGGGTACTTTGGAGATATAAAAAAGATCAGAGAAGCCCCGGTGGAGGAATTACAAAAGGCTGGCGGCATCGGCAGACAGCTGGCGGAAAAAATATACACCTTTCTCAAGGAACAGGAGGGGGAAAAGGTGGAATGAGTTTTTCGTCTACTTTGGTCATCGCCATCGGCCTGGGCATGGACGCCTTTTCGGTGGCCATCGGTGTGGGAGCCAATGCCAGGGCAATATCGTTCAGGCCTGTCTTTCGGCTTTCTTTTTTCTTCGGACTATTCCAAGTTGTTATGCCCATTGCCGGGTGGTCTGCCGGAGCATCTGTAGCAAATTATATTGCAGGTTATGATCACTGGATCGCCTTCGGCCTGCTTGCCCTGGTGGGCGGTAAAATGATTATGGAGTCATTTAATGAAGAGACCAGGGATCACACGGTAGATCCGACAAAAGGGTTAATGCTCATTATACTATCTGTGGCTACGAGCATCGATGCCCTGGCGGTTGGTCTCAGTTTTGCCTTCTTGAAAATATCCATTTTTTATCCGTCCATTATCATCGGTGTAGTCGCCTTTGTTATGACAGCTGTCGGGATGCTCTTCGGGGAAAAACTGGGGAAGATAATCGGCAAGAGGGTAGAAGTATTGGGCGGCCTTATCCTGATCGGCATTGGTGTGAAAATATTAATCGAACATATGGTATAAATGGAAGGAGTCTTGAAAATATGATATCAGTATATTATTCATTAGCGGCTACCACCCTTGGTGATGTCGGAGTTGTCTGGAGACAGAAAGGTGATACACCGGTCATCGTCAGAATCTTTCTTCCCATTAAGGGGAAGATGGATATCCTGATCCGTCAGTCATTTCCCAATGCCCTCAGGCGATCGCATAGTTTGATTGATAAGGTATGCGTGAGTATCCGGGAATTTCTGTTAGGAAAGGAAGTTATATTTCCCGGAACATTTATCGATAAGAGTATTTTCCGTGAATTTCAGAGAAAGATTCTCAGCCAGGCCATGAAGATCCCGAAGGGAAGAGTCAGTACGTACGGCGGTCTCGCAAAGAAGGCTGGAATTCCCAAAGGTGCAAGGGCGGCAGGACGAGTACTTGCGTGCAATCCTTACCCCCTCGTTATCCCCTGCCATCGTATCGTACAGGCCAACGGTGGCTTATGCGGTTTTGGAGGCGGTTTGAAGTTGAAAAGGGATCTCCTCAGTATGGAGGGTGTAACATTCGATTCAAAAGGGAGGGTATTGCCTGAATTTTTCCTGTGAATGTAAACGGCTTCAGGAGTTTTTTCGTTTTCGGGCATCATTTATTACGGCCAGGTTATCCCGGTGGATGATTTCATCATAATCTTTATACCCTAAGACCTGTTCAATTTTGGATGTCTTCAGCCCCATAATCTTTCTGATGTCCGAGGAGTTATAATTAACCAGTCCCTTGGCCAGATGAGTTCCTTCCATATCAACGCAGGTTACCGGGTCACCGATACTGAAATCGCCCTCTACGTTGGTTACGCCTGACGGGAGCAGGCTTTTGCCTTCTTCAATAAGAGCCTTCTTTGCCCCTTCATCGACAAACAGTTTGCCCTGAGACTTCAGGGTAAAGGCAATCCAGTACTTTTTGCTGCTCAGGTATTCGCGAGCGGGCAGGAACAAGGTTCCTATTTCCTTGCCGGCGAAAATATCATGCAGGACACCCTTCTTTTTGCCGGGGGCTATGATGCAGGGGATGCCCGATGCGGTCACCGCTTTGGCGGCAATGACCTTGCTTTTCATGCCTCCTAATCCGACCTCTGTCGTCTCGTCCGTTGCGGCCGACTCTATCTCTTCCGTAAACTCTTTCACCAGTGTGATGAGTTTCGCCTTTTTTGATTTTGAAGGACTCCGGTCGAACAGCCCTTCCGTGCTGGTCAGATTGATCATGAGTTGCCCGTCAATGATTTTTGTGATCATAGCGGCAAGATGATCATTATCCCCGAATTTGATCTCATCAACGGCTACCGAGTCATTCTCGTTGATGATGGGGATAACCCCCCAGTCAATGATAGTGGATAGGGTATTGCGCACATTCAAGAATCGTTTTCTGTCCGTCAGGTCGGTCATAGTTAGGAGGATCTGGGCAACGAAGATGCTGTATTTCCCAAAGGAGTTGGAATAAACCCTCATCAGCCTGCTCTGTCCGATAGCGGCGGCGGCTTGTTTCTGGGGCATGCTTTTCAGTTTGCCAGTTATCCCCATTCTGTGCTTTCCGGAGGCAATGGCGCCTGAGGTAACAATCACAATCTGGTAGCCCTCCTTCGTGAGTTGAGCCATCTCATCAACGAGTTGTTCTATAATTTGAAGATCAAGACCATTCTCACCCGTTAAGACGGCGCTGCCGATTTTAATCAGGATACGCTTGACGTTTGCCAGGATTGTTTTTCGAACCATAATTATCTTACATTACCTTTTACATGCAAAGTTTTTGTGATTTCATTTATTACAGTATCAATTCCTTCTCCGGTTATAGCGGAAAAGGCTAATACCTTTACGCCGTTTTTTTTAAAGATGTCAATTTCTTTTTTGAGCCTTTCCCTGGTTGCCGGGAGATCGATTTTATTGATGGCAACAACCTGCGGCTTTTCCATTAAGGCCGGGTTGAATAATACAAGTTCGCGGTTGACGGTTTCAAAATCCCCCAGGCATTACTTGATGATTCATTGGTAATATCGAGTAGATGAAGAAGAACAGACGTTCTTTCAATGTGACGCAGAAATCGCGTCCCCATTCCCATACCTTCGTGGGCACCTCTGATCAGACCGGGGATATCAGCAATAACAAAAGTTTCGTGACGGCCATACTTTACGACACCCAGATGCGGCACTAACGTCGTGAACGGATAATCGGCGATCTTTGGTCTCGCGGCTGAAACTTTGGATATGAAAGTAGATTTCCCAACATTGGGAAGGCCGATAATGCCCACATCTGCCAAGAGCTTCAGTTCAAGGTTAATCCATCTTTCCTCACCCTTTATCCCCTCTTGCGCGTGGCGTGGCGCCTGGTTGGTCGGTGTAGCGAACCACGCGTTACCTTTACCGCCCGCGCCTCCCTTCGCGACGATGCAACTCTGTCCTTCAACTGCAAGATCAGCCAGGATTTCGCCGGTGTCTGCGTCCTTAACAAGTGTACCTACTGGAACAATTATTTCAACATCCGGAGAATCCTTGCCTGTTCTGTCGCTCCCTTTTCCGTGTCCGCCGTGCTTTGCAACGTGGTGCTGTTTATACTTAAGATCAAGCAGGGTTCTGTGGCTGCTTTCGGCACGTATTATTACATCACCTCCCCGGCCTCCATTTCCGCCATCCGGCCCGCCGCGGGGCACAAACTTTTCCCTTCTGAAACTTACACAGCCTCGGCCTCCATCGCCTGCTTTCACATAGATTTTTGCTTCATCAATGAATTTCATAGAAAAAGATATTAAAAAAAAGAGGCACTTAAATAAGTGCCTCAAAGAAATTCACATGCATTGCATGAAATTCCCGGCCATTTTTTGATGGCCCAAGTAAGATAGCTTATGATACTTTGCGAACATTCACGGCCGCCTGTCCCTTATGATCCTGCTTTACCGTGAACTCTACACGTTCCCCCTCTGCTAAACTGCGAAATCCCTCTCCGTCAATTGATGTGTAGTGAACAAAAACATCTTCTCCCGACTCACGGGAGATAAAACCATAGCCTTTTTTGTCGTTAAACCATTTAACAACGCCGGTTTCACGCTCTTCCATTTTCCAAAAAATCCTCCTCTTTATTTGAAAGCTGGCTATGAAGCGTAAACGCTCACTTTTTTTCTTTTTTTGTCCAGCCTTTCATACATTACAATGCCGTCAATCTTGGAAAAGATTGTGTAGTCTTTCCCCAGGCCGACATTATTGCCCGGATGGATCTTAGTCCCGACCTGACGGACGATGATGGAGCCGGCATTTATCTTCTGGCCGCCAAACACCTTAATACCCCGCCTCTGGGCGTTGCTATCCCTACCGTTACGGGAGCTGCCCTGTCCTTTTTTATGTGCCATGTTATCGCTATCCTCCGCTTAAATGGAAATTTCCTTTATCTTCATTTTCGTCAATTTCTGACGGTGTCCAGTTTTCTTCTTGAACCCTTTCCTTCTTTTCATTTTAAAAACGTTAAGTTTATCGGCCTTTGTCTGTTCAATAATCTCACCGCTGACCTTTGCACCCTTGAGAAGGGGGGTGCCTACCCTGATTTCTTCACCTTTGGAGACCATCAGCACCTCTTCAAAAAGAACAACGTCTCCTTCACCGCCGTTTATTTTCTCGACGGTAATTACGTCGCCTTCAGATACCTTGTGCTGTTTTCCACCTGTTTTTATGACTGCATACATACGATTTGATCCTCATAAGCAAATTTGGGTTGCACTCTATCGAAAAAAAACATCATTTGTCAATATAATTTATTTGATTATTTTCTAAAAAAAGATTTAGTGATGGCCCGGCCCGTTTAAAATAACTTTCAGGAAGGTTTTTCGTTGAAATAGGAACGGTACTTGTATCGGTTTCTCTCTATATCCCAATACTTAGACAGGGCAAAATTGCGGGGGAATATGGGTTTGGATAGATATGGCAGAGAGTCTTTCTTAAAATTATCCAGCAGTTCTTGAAAAACCAGGTCTTTTTTATTATTGCTGACGAACGGCCGCTCTTTTTTGTACTCATAAAAAATTTCTGGTCCTAGGACTTTACTTACAAGTTCAAATTGTTCAGGTTTGGTAAAATACGACGATTTAAGCTCGATCTTGCTCCTGATCAAAAGTTCAACCTTTGTTGTATCTGCCGCAATTGGTCTGGATTCATCCCAGACTTCAACTTTTAGACCATTGGCGAGGGGTATTTCTTCCACAAGTTTCATTTAATTATATTATCATCTTTATGCTTGACCTGCAATTGCATTCCTCATATAAAGGGTCATAAAATAATCGCACAATAAAAAGTGAAGACATAGAGTGTGCAGTCTTCTCTAGAGCGATGAGCATCATCCGGAACACGTTATATTGATGCATGCTGCCAAAACAATTATCTCCGCATGAACGATGATACATTCATCCACCTATGCCAGCCAGATTCGTATAAATCCTGCGGGGCATGTTGTGGACTTTATAACTACGCAAACAGCACGAAAGAAGGGCTGGTTGTGCGATTAAGAGAAAGGACGGATCTTTTTCATAAAACTGTTAAGTGCCCGGCAGACATAGCGGGTTATTCCGAGATGATAAAAATGTCGGAAGACCAGGCAAAAATATATGATGTCATCTACTGTTGTGAATATCTGGGTTTTCTTGATGAAGAAAAGAAGGTAGGCTGTCTCCTCCATCCGCAGCAGAATAACGGTGTGGATTTAAGGGAGGCTTCATTTTATGGAAGAGGGCTTTGTGAAGGGCATCTCTGCCTCAGCTATCATTATCTGACCAGAGATGAAAAGCTGGCTCTGGTGAATGTTACGGACGACTGGTACCTCTATGGACTGTGTGTGACAGATATCGATCTCGCCAAATCATATTTCCGTATGGTCAGCGAGAGGGTGTGTGAAATGCCGTCACCTGAAAGATTTAAAGAGAGCGCTTTCAAAGATATCGTCCTTCGTTTTTTTTCCTTTAAGATTTCCTGGCCTTTTCGGTCATATGCATCCAACCGCTTCGGCAAGTATTATTTTGATGGTTCGGAATATATGATCAACCGCATAGATTACGAAGCACTTGGCTGTGAGCGATCACGATTTGACAGTATCTTTCTCAGCCTTTCTTCCGATTTCAAAAATTTGCGGGAATTAAAGGAAGCGGAAAACCTGATACAGGCAAATATTGATGAATTTGCGGACAGGTATTCATGTTTTTCAGTGTCCGGCATTGGAGTGTCTGATGGACAAGGTAAAAAAGGAGATTCTCATTTCCAGACCGGAAATTGATGACAGGGTTCAGAGCCTGGCAGATGAAATTTCCCGTGATTATGAAGGGAAAGATTTAGTCCTTATTTGTATTCTTAAAGGTGCGTTTGTATTTATGGCTGATCTCATCCGGTGCCTTTGCATTCCATGCAGGGTAGATTTTGTCAGGCTGGCCAGCTATGGTACAGGGACTGTCAGCTCGGGAAGTATCATGATCACTAAGGATATTGAGACGCCAATATACGGCACAGATGTTCTTATAGTGGAAGACATTGTAGATACAGGTCTGACCCTGTCATTCTTAGTTGACAAGCTTAAGGAAAAAGGGCCTCGATCATTAAAAGTATGCGTGCTTCTCGATAAAAAAGAGAGGAGGCAGGTGCCGTTTAATGCCGAGTATGTTGGCTTTGATATACCGGACCGGTTTGTTGTGGGATATGGTCTTGATTTCAATGAAATGTATCGATTTTTGCCGGACGTTTATGTCATACAGGAAGACTGATGAACAATTTAACCTTAAAAAAGGGATAAAAAGCGAAGTAACTGTTTTTGATTAATTGGAGGGTACATGATTGTTCAATGTAAAAAATGCCAAACGAAATTCAAGTTTGATGAAACCCTGATCGAACGGGAAGGCGTATGGGTCAGGTGCAGTCAATGTAAAAATGTTTTCTTCTTGGATAATCCAAAGAAGGTTGAAACTGAATCCCGGACAGAGCAGGCCAGGGATATAAAAGGAGATGCACCTACAGTACAGGGGCAGATATTTGAGGATCGGATAGAGGAAGTAAAGCGGTTGGATACTACACCTGTGAAGGACATTGAAGAAGATTCAGGAGACAGCGACATGCATGAGCGAACCGGAATCGTAAGGACGGAAGATGAAGGAATGCACGACGAAAATGAAGGTCTTGAAGAAAAGGTCGAGAAAAAACAAATATTGACCCGGGGAATGCAGTTGATTATTTTATTTATCATACTCTTAATTGGGGGTGTATATTTCGTATTTTTTACCGGAACAGGGGGGCAAACGTCTTTTGAAAGAATTCTCGGCACAAGTCAGAAGGCTGAGGAGGTCGGTCCAGCGCAGGTCGACCTGACAGATGTCAGGCAGCGTCTGGTTAATAACGCGACCATCGGTACCATCAGGGTTATTGAGGGAATAGCGATCAATCAGTCTTCATTTCCGATGACAAGAATAAAAGTAAGGGGAGAGATTACCGATGCATACACAGTGGTTCTTGGAGTGAAAGAATCGTATTGCGGTAACCTGCTGAACGATATTGAACTTGCGACCATGACAGAGGATCAAATACAAAAGGAACTTTCCAACCCCCAGGGGAGCGATGTATCCAATGACAGGATTGCACCCAAGGGTCAGATCCCCTTTATGATTGTATTTACCCGTGAGCCGGCGGGTTTGGTCAAAACGTTTGTTACACCCGTAGGAGCCGAGAGGCTACTACCGTGAGATTTATTTTAATGTCGAACTCTCTTAATTTTCAGTTTTAACTTTTTCTTTTTTATAAGTGATCTTGTTCTTTCCTCCATCACACGAGCCCACAACCTTTTGATCCTTAACCTCGTCTGCAGGTACTATTTCGAGGGTGTAATTTACCGCACCTTTAGCCTCCAGCTTTGCTTCAATTTCATCTTTCAACTCGTTGCAGGGTTTTATCTGAGCGAACGCCGGAGCGCAGATGAACAATGCAATAACGACCAGAACAAATGCGAAACGTTTCATTGTCTACCTCCCTTTGTTGTTAAAAATACCCTATATATTTTTTTAAAATGAATATGCAAGATGAGCAACTCATTTTGGTTCCGGCAAGAGGATAGATTATTGGTCCTTGTCGGTTATAATATTAATTGGTGGAGATTTGCTCCCCGATATTTGGAGTATAGGGGAGGGTAGTCTTGTATGTCAAGATAATTTGATTATAAATGATTTAAACAGATCCTTATTGTCTGTTTGCAAGGATATGAAAAATCAGCAGGCTTGATATTATTCCCTTTCGCAGAATGACCGGTGGACGAGCGGTTACGTCGATGATAGTTGATCCTTTTCCTCCGGGTGTCCGTCCCCCATCGATCACAGCATCGATTTTATCACCGATGCATTTTAGAACCTCTTGGGCGGAAGTGCATTCCGTTGCACCGGAGGGGTTAGCG
>DASPQI010000035.1:0-4784 GCA_035625045.1 Syntrophales bacterium
TAAGCTGGCGCGCATAGGGAGCAACAGAATTAATAAGACTATCCATTTCCTTATCAGTTAGCGGAGCGAATGACCGGGCATAACTCACATTCTCTTCAAGCTGTTCAATTGTATCGCAGCCGATGATCGCAGTTGTCACGGCATTGGAAAGGGCGAAACGGTAAAAAGGCTCGGCTGAATCGACCCCCGGAAATCGTGAAACCAATCCCCTGAAATAGACCTTCATGGCAATGACTCCCGTTCCTTTTTGTAAGGCATAAGGCAAGAGGTCTGTTATGAAACTGCGGTAGTGCTGTTCCGCGGGATTGACTGGCATAAGCACCGTATCAAAATCGGCAAGTTCAATGCAGCGCCGGAGTATCGAAGGATTTTCATGACCAGTAACACCGATGAAACGTACAAGACCTTTTTCCTTCGCCTCTCTGAATGCTTCAAG
Source organism: Syntrophales bacterium (assembly GCA_035625045.1). Taxonomy (GTDB): domain Bacteria; phylum Desulfobacterota; class Syntrophia; order Syntrophales; family UBA2185; genus DATKLL01. The sequence goes on from DASPQI010000035.1 coordinate 437, forward strand.
CGCACCGTCTGGCCCGCTAACCTCTTCAATGTCTTCTCTGGTTCTCATATCATGCATCTGCCAGAGGTCAAGATGATCGGTTTTTATGGTTTTGAGGGTATCGCGTAGATGCTCCAGGGCGCCTTTCTTGTCGCGGGCATGGGATTTGCCGGCAAGGAAGATGTCCTTTCTCCGTTCTCCCAGTGCCTTTCCATGGTATGATTCGCATCCCGCATATGCTTTGGCTGAGTCATAGTAATTGATTCCGAGATCTATGGCCCGGTTGATCAGTTCGTAGGCTTCACGCTCGTGATTGTATGTCCGTAGGACACCTTCGCCGCCAAGGCCGAGTATTGTTACATTCACATTGGTCTTGCCGAGTCTTCGCTTTGGGATCATATTGGTGTTGAGTTACTGTTATAATTTACTTTTTTAAAAAGCATAAGAAAAAGTTACTTGTGCGTCAAGAAGGATTTGAAAATTCCAATCTATCATTCCTTTTCTCTGAAAATAATTCATAAGCAAGGGCTAATATGTAATTTATTGATTATAAAATAGATATCATCTTCTATTGCAATTATTGCTATATAACAGAATAAATTTGGAATACAGGTATTGCCCTAGTATTTTTTCTATATTTTTTAGATATTGCATTCTTTAACCTGCTTTCCTAATATTGATTCACATTTAAAAAAACATGATTCAGATATACATGAAAAGCTTGGCATCCACCTGCTTGCTCCGGATGCCAGGGCCTGATTCAGTTGATTAGGTTTCTCATCAACGCGTCGCTCCACAATCGAGGATACGAAAATTATTAAAGTTATCCTAACACTTGGGTTTCTGGTTTATCAAAATAAGTCCTAATTTAATAGTCCGCGCTCACCAACAAAAAAAGAGGAGCTTTTGATATGAAATACGAGGATAAAGAAGGTGCGTCACTCATAAAAGAGACAGAAGAGGCATATCAGCAGTTTGCCTGGGGATATGAGGGATGTTCACTAAACATACAGGCAGAAAAATTATTACAGGAAAAGGAGGCGCGGTATAGTGCCATAGTGGAAGCTTTTGACGGATTTATATACATTTGTTCCAGAGACTATCGCGTGGAGTTTATGAACGAGCGGTTCATCGAGCGCACAGGTTATGATGGAACAGGGGAACTCTGTTACAAGACGATTCATGATCGTGATTCTATTTGCCCATGGTGCGTCAACGACCGTGTGTTCAACGGTGAGACAGTCCGCTGGGAGGTCCAGAGCCCCAAGGACAACCACTGGTTTTATGTGATGAATACCCCCATATATCGTCCGGATGGGTCTATTTCCAAGCAGTCCATGATCTTGGACATTACTGACCGCAAACGGATGGAGGATGAGTTAAGGCAGCGACATGACCATTTGGAATGGTTGGTAGAAGAGCGTACTGCCGAACTCTTGGTGAAGAACCGTCAACTGAAGGCGGAGATTGAAGAACGGCGGAGTGCTGTGGAGTCCTTACAGGAATCCGAAACATGGTATCGGATGCTTTTTGAAACGACCGCCGCAGCAACAGTAATAATAGAGGAGGATACTACAATCTCTCTGGTCAATGATGAATTTGAGAAGTTATCCGGCTATTCCGCAGAGGAAATGGAAGGGGAAAAGAGCTGGGCCGAATTCGTTGCTGAAGACGATCTGGAGAGAATGCAGGAGTATCATCATTTGCGGAGGATCGATCCGAATGCTGCTCCAAGGAATTACGAATTTCGATTTATCGCCAAGGGAGGTAGTATAAGAGATGCCTTTTTGACCATTGCCATGATACCGGGAACAAAAAGAAGCGTGGCGTCTATTCTTGATATTACTGACCGCAAACAGGTAGAGGATTCACTCCGAAATGCTCATGATGAACTGGAAGCACGGGTGGAGGAGAGGACAAAAGAACTCATGACTGTAAATAAGGAACTTGAAAGTTTCAGCTATACCGTATCTCATGACCTGCGCGCCCCTCTGCGAGCCATTGATGGATATTCACGCATGATCCTTAAAAAACAGGGGGATAAATTTGACGAAGACACCATGCGCAAATTCAATGTAATAAGGAGCAGCGCCCAGATTATGGGACAGCTTATAGACGATCTCCTTGCATTTTCCCGCCTGGGCAAAAAGGAGCTGTCTATGACGAAGCTGGACGTGGATGCAATAATCAGGGATGTATGGAATGACTTAAAAATAATCAACCCGGACAGGAAAATAACATTGACAGTTCGAAAAATGCCATACGGCAGAGGAGACGGAACACTTATTAAGCAGGTATACTTCAACCTTTTATCCAATGCCGTTAAATTCACCAAATACCGGGATGCCGCACATATTGAAGCGGGGAGCTATGCTGATAGGAATGAGGATGTATATTATGTCAAGGACAACGGCGCCGGCTTTGACATGGCCTACTATGATAGATTGTTTGGTGTATTTCAACGACTTCACAGCACCGATGATTTCGAGGGTACAGGTGTCGGCCTGGCGACCGTCCAACGCATCATACAGAGGCACGGCGGACGGGTGTGGGCGGAAGGCAAACCGGACCAGGGTGCGTGTTTCTATTTCACACTTCAAAGTGTAAATCAAAACGAGTAACTACATCTTCTTCATACACGTAGCACAGGCTCATATCTTGATCCGCGTGTGTTGGCGTTAAGAAACTTCAGGGACAGAACTTTTTGACCAACTCTGCAGGCAGGGCATTGGTTTATTTCTACTACAAGAATTCACCGCCTGTAGCCGACTTTATAAGGCGGCACGAGAATCTTCGCAATATAACACGCTGGGTTCTGACACCGGTTGTTTTCATGATCGAGTATCCGATAGGCCTCTGGCTGCTGGCCGTGTGTATAGTTATTCTAAGAATGAGGATAAGGAGACCTGTCGAGGGCCGTCGATAAAAAATTATAAACAGGCATCATCAGATTTAAAAAGGCGATTGGATTGCAAACTCCAGACGCCTTTTCTATTTTAGAGAAAGACATGCTTTGAAGGCGGTTCAATTAGACCTTAGTTGTTGCAGATTTCTCTGTAAAGATGGTTTGTCCGGTATATGGAACGGGGTATTTGACGATTGAAATGATTATTTATACTTGAGATCTAATTAAAATTTTTCAGTGGATAAAAATCAAGTATTCTCCTATTATACATGTTAAATTTACAGTTTTTAAATCGGCAGTTTGAGCAGTGATAACGAAGAGAAATATGATGAAAATAAAAATATTCTGCATTAGGAGGTATAAATGTATGTCTACCGACAAATTGCGTAATTCAATAAAAGTAATGCTCTTTGTAATGATAATATTTACATGGCTGATTGCTTCCGGAGCATTAAGCGAAGGGGCAATGTATAAGTATACTGATAAAGATGGAACAGTGGTTATAACCGATAGTCCGCCGCCTGATCTCAAAATTGACACCGACGAATTACCGGCATCGGTGGCCCAAGAACAGAAGTTACAGGTGGAAAAGGAAAAACAATCGGGACAGAAAATAAACCAGAAACGTGACGACACATATGATAATCAAAGACAGGCTAGGATTGCAAAAGCCAAAGGCGAATTGGATAGGGCATTAGCTGATGAGGAAAACTACAGGCTTAATCTGCAGCAGGCTTCCACCATTCCTGACAGGGTTCGCTGGCGCGAGTTGCTGGATAAACAGCAAAAAGTCATACAAGAAAAGAGAGAAAAGCTTCGCGATGTCGAAAGCCAGCCATGAACAGAAGAAATTTCTATTAAGCTATGGTACGAATATAAAGAGGTAAGTTAAGGAAAAGTTCCATATAATCACTTTTGGTAAAAAAAGAAGTATATTGCTTGAGAGTTATTCTCTGTAAATATGAATACCGGTGCGGTGCAAACTGTGCGGATGAATAAGGGGGGAGATTATCATGGATAGACTTATTAATCTCTATAATCAGTATTACAATAAAGTAATAATCTGGTTTGGGGGACTTAGCTTTTTAGGGCAAATAACCGCCTTGACCGTTGGTTTTTTTGCTGTATGTATGATCGTTGCTTTTTTTATTATGCGGAGAATGGCAAGGTAATAGTACCGAAATGCCTGATGAAATCTTTCAAAAAGAGAGAACCTTCCTCCCAAGAATCCGGTCAGATAATCTGAAAAGTTATTTTTATAGGTATAAAAAATCTTAAGCCCCTTTGCGCTAGTGCATGAAGGGGCTTAAGAGGACAACGGATCATGAAAAGATCTCTTATGTTTTATTTTAGAGGGATGATTTCAAAAATCCTTTCGTTTTAACCAGGCTTCCTGATAAAGCCTGCCGATACTGGTAAAGAGGGCCAGGAAGAACAACCCGAGCATAAAGTTGGGGGCGGTGC
>DASPQI010000036.1:0-2706 GCA_035625045.1 Syntrophales bacterium
ACTTTTTAGTTGACAAAAAAATTATCTCTCCTTCAGAAGCTACGATAAGCATGAATCTAGCGGAACAAACAAGAAAGATATTATCAACATTAACACCACGAGAAGAAAAAGTGCTCAGGATGCGCTTTGGAATCAGTGAAAGGGCCGATTATTCATCAGAGAAGGAAAGAAATCATTTGGAGATCAATAGGGAACGAAACAGGCAAGTGGAAACGAACGCGGTAAGGAAACTGAGAAACCCGTCAAGAAGGAAGGTGTTCAGGCCTGCTGTGAAATAAATATTGACAGGGATTGATAGTTAAGTATAAATGTTTACCGATGATTAAAGCAAATGGCTCAGAGGAAAGTGGGGGGCCCATAGCTCAATTGGAAGAGCCACCGGCTCATAACCGGTAGGTCCCTGGTTCGAACCCAGGTGGGCCCATCATATAATTCGAAGGCCAGGAGGTCGGATATACCGAGCAAAAGGTCATGTTGCATTATGCATTGTAGAAACTATTACCAAAGTAAGGATTGTATGTGTTACGGAAAGATACCTGCAAATAATTCAATAGGGGATCAGAAGAGAAATATCCTTAAAGAAAATGCACCACATGTTGGTGCATTTTTTTTGGGTATGGCGTTTGATTCTAAAGCTGTATTTGTACCTATGACCACCAGTCATTTAAGTTAGACGAAAGGGAAGATTCTTGGACAAACAGTTAGCCTATTTAATTGAGCTTCAAAAACTCGATCTGAACCTAGACAAGATAAATATTAAAAAAAGAGAACTACCTGAAAAGATTGCGCAGATGGATGAGAACTTCGTAAAATACACTGCAAGTATGGATGAAAGCAAAAGGAAATTTGACGAATTGAATAAGCGTCATGGTGAGAAGGAAGATAAGCTAAAAAGGGGAATCGAGACCCTTAAGAAAACAAAGGAACGTCTGCTCGAGGTTAAGACAAACAAGGAATATCAGGCAATCTTAAAAGAGATTGAGGTGATGGAAAATAAAAACAGCGAGACTGAAGATGAAATTATTTCCGCATTAGAGGAATTAGATCAAGTCAGGGTTGGATTAAAATCAAAAGAAAAGGATTTTAATGCTTATAAATTACAGTATGAAAAGGAAAAGAAAAGGATAGAGGAAGAGATCAGTCAGCTTGAGATTGATTTCTCAGATTGCATGCAAACAAGTGATAATCTAAAAAAACAGATCCGTAATGAACTTCTTAAAAAATATGATACCATCAAAGGCAAAAGAAATGGCCTGGCTGTGGTATCGGTATGGAAGGAAGTGTGCGGCGGTTGCCATATGAATATCCCGCCCCAATTGTATATTGAATTACAAAGGTCTGTGGAATTGCTGTCCTGTCCGAACTGCAACAGGATCATATACTGGTTTAATCAGGATAAAACTGATGAATAATCTTTCTTTAAATCTCTATACTGATGGGGCATGCAGGGGAAACCCAGGCCTGGGCGGTGCGGGAGCCGTTCTGCTGGATGACGGTGGGAATATTTTCGCTGCCATAAAAAAATCATTGGGGTTATGTACAAATAATATTGCCGAGTATAAAGCACTGATTCTTGGTTTGGAAGAGGCACTAAAGAGGCGTTGTCGAAAATTGCGTATCTTTCTTGATTCAGAGCTTCTGGTTAATCAGATCAATGGTAAATATAAAGTGAAAAATGAGAATCTTAAGATACTGATGGGTGATGTGAGAAAATTGCTATCCTGCTTTGATAGTTATACTGTGGAGCATGTGGATAGAAGTAAAAATCAATTAGCTGACAGGCTGGCCAATGAAGCCGTTAATGAAGCGCTCTAATATATCTAATCGCGATATTCTAAATACACAATCCTAAACAAATTTATAAAACTAATATTGAACACGGCAACAGACCTTTTTCCCTCGGCTTGCCGCATGGTAAGTGAACGAATGAGAAAATGATAGGGCCTATTGATAGTAGATTTTCGGCAGTCTGCTGCAGAGAGTTTCAAATCCGAAACATTTTGGACATTCAGGTTTCGTGCTCAGGATTTCATCATTTGATATTTGATTTAAAATATACTAAAATACAAAAAAATAAGCTTCAATGGTTGTTTTAAGGTGTTGGAGCAGATCAGATGATCGCCAGCCTGATTTTATGGGTTGGAGGAAAGTCCGAGCTCCATAGGGCAGGATGGTCGCTAACGGCGACTGGGGGTGACCCTAAGGAAAGTGCCACAGAAAATATACCGCCTGCCATTGGCAGGTAAGGGTGAAAAGGCGAGGTAAGAGCTCACCAGTTTTCCGGGTGACCGGGAAAGCTTGGTAAACCCCATCCGGAGCAAGACCGAATAGGAGAACATCAAGGGCTGCCCGCTCGACGTTCTCGGGTAGTGTCGCTTGAGGCAGCAGGTAACTGTTGTCCCAGATGAATGATCATCACCGCCTTTAGGGTGAACGGAAGGCGGCAACAGAACTCGGCTTATGATCTGGTCCTACACCTATTAAATCCCATCTACCATTGGAATATAAAATCACATGGTACAGTTTATTTTGCTTTTTACTATCATCCTTGGTTCAGCAAGTGATGGCTTTGCCTATAATGCGAATCAGGTTTTGGAAGAGGCGGATATGTATCTCAGAGATGGGCAGTATCTGGAAGCCATAAAGGCCTATCAAGATATCTCAGACATTTCCCCTGACCCCGAAATGAAAGCCGGTGCAGAACTC
>DASPQI010000037.1:0-2518 GCA_035625045.1 Syntrophales bacterium
CAGTTCTATTTCAGAACCACTGACGTTACGGGAATCTGTACACTGCCAGAGGGCGTTGAGATGGTGATGCCCGGAGACAATGTAGAAGTGGAAGTAGAGTTGATTACTCCAATTGCCATGGAAGAACAGCTCAGGTTCGCCATCAGAGAAGGCGGCAGAACTGTCGGAGCCGGTGTGGTCGGTAAGATAATTGAATAAAATATAAATGATGAATTAAAGATGAAAGATCAAAAAATAAGAATCCGCCTGAAGGCATATGATTACAAACTGCTGGATCGGTCTGTAGAGGATATTGTTGAGACGGCAAAAAGAACCGGTGCCCGTGTGGCTGGACCCATTCCGCTGCCTACAGAAATTAACAAATACTGTGTCAACAGGTCTCCCCATGTGGATAAAAAATCGAGGGAGCAGTTTGAGATCAGGACACATAAGAGACTTATAGATATAATTGAGCCTACACAATCGACAGTGGATGCATTGATGAAACTGGATCTGTCTGCCGGTGTGGATGTTGAGATAAAGTTATAGATCATGCTTTAAGTTGCATGATTTGTGATGGATCTAAGTATCCATCTTTTTAATGTCTCATGCGGCAGGTTAAGGATGTCATTTAGATGAGACGTACATAGAAGTACGCTACAGTTGTGGAGGCTAAAGCAAAATCCTGAATATGGGATTTTATGAAGATGCAAGGCGCTGTGGGAATTATCATGAAAAAGTTACTAATCGGTAGAAAATTAGGCATGACGCAGATTTTTGCGGAAGACGGTGAAACTGTCCCGGTAACGGTTATTGAGGCGGAGCCATCTGTAGTAATTCAGAAAAAAACGAAAAAAAATGATGGCTATGATGCGATACAATTGGGTTATGGCCGCATCAGACAGAAAAATGTGACGAAGTCTTTACAAGGCCATCTAGGGAAAGTGAATAAAGGATTTTTCCGCTTTCTTAAAGAGTTTGGAGTTGATGCGGATAATTATGAGTTGGGGCAGGAGATAAAGGTAGACATGTTTCAGGTAGGCGATTATGTGGATATTGTGGGTACGACCAAAGGCAAGGGTTTCGCCGGTGTTGTGAAGAGACATGGCTTCCGGGGCGGCCGGGCAACTCACGGATCAATGTTTCACAGGGCTCCCGGTTCTATTGGGGCGAGTGCAGAACCTTCCCGAGTCCTGAAGGGAAAAAGGCTTCCAGGGCATATGGGGGATATGAGGAAAACCGTACAGAATTTATTAGTCATGGGTGTAAGGCCGGAAAAAAATCTGATTTTAGTTAAAGGATCGATTCCGGGCTGTAAAAATAGTGTTGTCACTATCAGGCAATCTATCAAACTGGGTGGTTAACAGGGTCTGGAGTGGATAAAATGCCAGTTGCTGGGGTATATGATATTGAAAATAACAAGATCTCAGAGATCGAATTGAGTGATGCCGTCTTTGGCGCAGAGGTTAATGAAGCAGTCCTGTATGATGTCGTAAGAATGCAAATGGCGTCTCGTAGAAGCGGGACGGCATCAACCAAGAGGAGACACGATGTCAGCGGGGGTGGCAAGAAGCCGTGGCGCCAGAAAGGCACTGGAAGGGCAAGAGTAGGTACAATAAGATCTCCTCTGTGGCGAGGCGGTGGTATTGTGTTCGGACCCGCTCCACGGAGTTATGCGTATAAAGTCAGCAAGAAGGTGAGGAGACTTGCCTTGATGTCGGCCCTGAGTATGAAGGTGAGGGAAGGTAGGATGCTGATTTTGAAAGACTTCCCCATGGATGAAATCAAGACAAAGAAATTCAAGGAGATTATTGATCGATTTGGGTTTAAAAAAGCCCTGTTCGTTGCGGACAAATCGAATCCTGTCTTGGAGAAATCATCGAGGAATATTCAGGGAATCAAATTAATTCTATCAGAGGGAATTAATGTGTATGACCTTCTGAACTATGATCATGTGGTTCTCTTTGAACCATCTGTTAAGATGATTGAAGGGGCGTTATTGTCATAATGGATATGTATCGCATTATTAGAAGGGCTCTGATTACTGAGAAGAGCACCATTGCAAAAGATGAGAACAAGTATATCTTTGAAGTGGATCGAAGGGCAAATAAAATAGAGGTTGCCAAAGCTGTGGAAAAGCTCTTTAAAGTCAAAGTCATGGATGTTCATATCATGAATGTGATAGGTAAGAAAAAGAGGGTTGGGAGGATTATGGGTGAAAAGAGTTCATGGAAAAAGGCCGTTGTCACCCTCGCCTCCGGCAGCCGAATTGAAATTCATGAAGGTGTTTGAAACGGAAGAGAGATAAGGTCGGATGGCTATAAGAAAATACAAACCTACATCACCGGGCAGAAGGTTTCAGACATGCGCGGACTTTGAAGAAATTACCCGAACGGTACCTGAAAAAAGTTTACTCCTGCCTCTCAAAGGGACTGGGGGGCGGAATTGTTACGGAAGGATGACGAGCAGGCATATTGGAGGCGGTCATAAGAGACGATACAGGGTAATTGACTTCAGGCGTGACAAACTGGAAATCCCC
>DASPQI010000038.1:0-7446 GCA_035625045.1 Syntrophales bacterium
ATTGGAAGGCGCTGCTTACGCTCTTGGCTTAACAGTTGCGTACAGAAACTTTTCGACTCAGAATCGCTGGAAGATCAGCTTAAGCCATGCAAAATCACTCTGTAAACAATGCTGTCCTTTTATTATCATCGGCCTTATGATAACATCCCATGCAAGGGTTGATCAACTCATGCTCAAACAAATGATGGGCGAGCGGGAACTCGGGATATATGCGGCTGCACTTCAAATATCCAATGTTTGGACTGTAATACCATCAACGTTAATTACTAGCATTGCGCCATACATCGCATTACGAAAAAGTCTTGACGAAATTTCATACCAAAATTCATTAGTGGCATTATACAGGATTTTTGCACTAATAGCTTTATTAGTAGTTGTTTTTACAGTTATAATATCGCCATACCTTATTAATCTTCTGTACGGCGTTCAATATAAATCAGCTGCTACTGCATTGAGAATCCTTGTGCTTGCTAATTTATTTGGTTTTATAGGAATTGCCCAAACATTATGGACCATAAACGACCATGTTATTACCGCTACTTTATTAAGTACGTTTATATCATCAATAGCTAATATTGTTTTAACCTATATGTTAATAAATAATTTTGGGTATCAGGGTGCTGCTTTTTCAGTTGTATTTACTGAATGTTTATCAATTGTAATAATACCATGCATACTGAGAAGAGATTTGTTAAATTTGTACAGAAGAGCCTTTTTCCCAATATGAAAACTACCTTTAATTTATCAATATTATTGCGTAAAATCAAAAATACTATCCTAGAGATACGTCAGTCTCCTACTCATGCTTTGGCCAGAGCCTTAAACATATTATTCAGATTTAAGGGTAGACCACAAATAGAGCGATTACGTGAAATTACTCGCCAAACCCCTTTAATTCTCCAAATAGAAACAGTCAACGCTTGCAACGCGGCTTGTATATTTTGCGCATACCCTGAAATGAAGCGAAAAAAGGGTATAATGACTGTTACCCTATTTGAAAAGATTGTAAAGGAATATGTAGAAATGGGTGGGGGGCCTATTTCCTTTACTCCGGTAGTGGGTGACGCGCTTCTGGACCCTCACCTCATTGAGCGGTTAATTTTTTTGGAAAAGTTCACGTCAGTCAACCAAATAACATTGACAACTAATGGTATTGCTCTGCACAAATATTCCGACGATATGGTTCGCTACCTCCTAACGAGGCTCTATTGTATTCAAGTCAGTATCGGCGGCCTAGACAGGGACACATACAAAACACTATACGGAGTGGACTCTTTCAATGCTGTGAATAAAACCATGAAACGGCTTATTCGTTTGCGAAAATGTGTTGATAATCCGGCGAATTTAACCTTCGCGTTCCGTACGAATGATGGTAATTTTACAAAACGTTTCAAAAGTGAATTGGCGTTCTTTCGGCAAGAAGGCGTATTCATAAGTCATATTAGCAATTATGACAACTACTCAGGTGTAGTCACAAATGCCTGTGATCCGTCTCTTACCATAAACAATATACCATCTGCCACACCATATGCCTGTACCTATCCAAGCGTTCATATCGCAATCTGCTGGGATGGCACTATTACCGCCTGCGGATGCGTTGATTTTGAGGGTGACAAACTGCCGATTGGGAATGCCTCTTCAGATTCGCTTTTCCAAGTTTGGACCGGGGCAAAGCGTACCGAACTTCTGGATTCCTTTACGAATAATACTCTTCCAAATATCTGCCGGGAATGCACAGCTTATATCCCAGACACTTATTTTGCGATGAGTTTTTTTAAGGATGTACGTCAGCACAACCAACTTCCTCTTTGTTTTTTTCAGAGTTTCTGGGGCGGATAGGCATATAATTGATAATTTAAGGCTAGTAGTTTTCATGTTCAGTATTTTTTAAAAATGATACGTTTACTAAATCCAGTTATTATTAATAAACTGATATCCAGCTCTAATCTGATACTTCTATGAATTGACACACTGTAAATGGTAATATAATTGCTAACTAACGTCATAAAATATCTTACACGAAAAAAAAGACCTGTTAGGTTCGACGACCTATCCAGGCGACTCCCTGTTAGCACTAATTTTGGTTGTGATCGCGGCACACCTATTGACCGTTATTATATTGAAACTTTCTTGTCTAAAAACTCAAATTATATAACAGGGCGTGTCCTTGAGATCGAAGACAGCACTTATAGCAGGCGTTTCGGCGGAAACAATGTTGAACAATACGATATATTGCACGCGAGGCCAGGCAACAAACACGCTACGATCATAGGTGATCTTACCGATTCTTCAACTTTGCCGGAAAATGTTGTCGATTGCTTTATATGTACACAAACCTTCAATTTTATTTTCGACGTGCAAAAGGCTATTGCTGGTGCTCATCATCTATTAAAGCCTGGCGGTGTGTTATTGGCAACAGTTGCAGGCATCAGCCAGATTAGCCGCTACGATATGGACCGTTGGGGTGATTACTGGCGTTTTACGACAGCGTCTTTGGAAAAGCTGTTCACCCCAATTTTCAATGGAGGCGTAGAAATCGCATCTTTCGGTAATGTTCTTGCGGCAACTGCATTCCTCCAAGGAGTCGCGGTTGAGGATTTACCGGATCGGACACTCCTTGATGAGAATGATCCCGACTACCAGATGCTGATCACTATTATTGCCAGGAAATGATTTTATGCGGCTGGAACCATGGACAATTGCGACCCATGCCTTGAAAGTATCCAGGAACCTTATCCTGAATCTGATTGATCCCCCTGTGATCGTTCTCCTATATCACCGGGTTTCAAAAATCTCAGAAGATTCTGAAATGCTGGCCGTATCACCCGAATATTTTCAACAGCACTTGCATCATCTGAAAAACAATTTTCCGATAGTAAGATTCGAAGATGACTGGTCAAAGATTACGAGCCCATCCGTTGCGGTTACCTTTGACGATGGTTATGCCGACAACGTATTAGAGGCGTTCCCTATCCTTGAAGAAGCGGGAGTGCCGGCGACTTTTTTTATCAGCAGCGGCGCCATAGGTTCCTCCCATGAATTATGGTGGGATGAGATGAATAGAATTTTCCTCAGCCTAAATCCCATTCGGACACACCTTTCTCTTGGAAACGGCAAAATTCACAAGGAATGGAAAATCGGCAATGATGTCGAGCGGCGTGCCGTGTACAGAGAGTTGGTAAATCTATTGACCGATGCCGACATTGATTCCCGCAATGATTTACTGAACCAAATCCGCTCTTGGGCGGATGTAAGACCGGAAACGGATGGGACCAACAGGGCAGTGACGGAAACAGAACTCCTTCAGCTTTCTAAAAGCACAATGGCGACCATCGGCGCTCACACCGTTACTCACGCCCGTCTTTCCGCGCTTACCGTGGAAGCTCAACGCGTCGAGATAGAATCCTCCATAAAACAACTTGAGTCATTGCTCGGCAAGAAAATCAGCGTGTTTTCCTACCCCTATGGCAGACCTGACGACTACACTGATAAAACCGTAACTTTATGCCGCGAAGCCGGCATCGTTAAGGCGGCAGTGAATTTTCCCGGCCAGGCGCACAGGTGGACCGATCCTTATCAGATTCCGCGACACTTGGTCCGAAACTGGCCCGTAGATATTTTTGCTGAAAAATTAAAGAAATTCTGGCGATCATGAAGGTTTTACTACTTAATGCCTGGGACACCTCAGGTGGCGCAGCACGGGCGGCCGTTCGTCTTCTCAGAGGTTTACGGGCAGACGAAATCCAGGCGCAGATGCTTGTGAAGAAAAAAAACAACGATGACCCTGCCATACTAGGCCCTCGCACGAAACTCGACAAGGCGATGTCGTATATTCGTCCCAGCCTTGAAAATCGTCGCGTCCACAAGCTGCCCGGCTGGAACGGGCTTACGTTTTCGCCGGCATTGTTTCCCGACAGACTATTCCACCAGGTTTCTGAACTGTCACCGGACATCATTCACATGCATTGGATGGGGGACGGATTCCTGAGAGTGGAAACACTGCCGCGATTCAATTGTCCACTGGTCTGGACCCTTCATGATTCCTGGGTGTTCACTGGTGGTTGCCATATTCCCTTGGATTGTACGCGTTATCGGCAATCCTGCGGCGCATGCCCTACTCTCGGGTCCAATCTTGAGCACGATCTCTCACGCAACATCTGGAGCAGAAAGCGGAAATCCTGGGGTGCTTTAAACCTGACGTTGATTGCTCCAAGCCATTGGATGGCTGATTGTGCCAGATCGAGTTCGCTTTTTCATAATGCACGGATTGTAGTGATACCCAACGCCCTTGATCTTCATGTGTACAAGCCGCTTGATAAATTTCTTGCCAGGGAAGCCCTTGGGTTGCCAAAGGATAAAAAATTGATCCTGTTTGGCGCCAAGTCGGCCATACATGACAAAAACAAGGGCTTTCATCTGCTTGCAGGGGCGTTACGGATATTGGCAAAAAGCAACTCCAATGCTGATATTGAACTCGTAGTTTTCGGTATCTCGGAAACAAATCAAGAGTTGACCACTGGGATCAAAACACATAAGCTCGGCTGGTTTCACGATGATATGAGTCTTGCTATACTTTACGCTGCCGCTGATGTTTTTGTATTGCCTTCAATTTCGGAAAACCTCTCCTATACCGTCATGGAGGCCATGGCTTGCGGGACGCCGTGTGTAGCCTTCCGCCAGGGAGGGGTTCCTGATCTGATCGACCACGAACAGAATGGGTATCTGGCGCCACCTTATGATACTTCCGGTTTGGCCAATGGTATTGCCTGGATCTTGGAAGACAAGGAGCGACTCGGAAATTTGTCAATGCAAGCTCGACAAAAAGTTGAACGTGAATGTGCTATGGATAAAATCACTCAACGGCATGTCTCACTTTACAAAGAATTGCTAGGATGACGAAGCTGTGAAGACCAAGCTGATCTCCATTGTCACTCCGTCTTACAATCAGGGTGAATTCCTCGCCGCAACTATCGAGAGTGTCATCAGCCAAGCGGGCGATTTCCATATCGACTACATAATCATGGATGGCGGGTCTACCGACGATTCTGTAAGAATTATTAAAAAATACGAGTGGCTGCTACAGACGGATGAGTGGCCTGTTGCCTGCAAAGGGGTCACTCTGCGCTGGTCCAGCGAAAAGGACAAAGGCCAGGCAGATGCGATCAACAAGGGATTTGGGCTCGCTAAAGGAGACATACTCGGCTGGCTCAACTCCGACGACACCTATCTGCCCGGGGCGGTGTCAACCGTGCTGGAACGTTTCAGGGCCGAACCCGACACCGCCATGATCTACGGCAATGCCTGGTATACCGGCAGGGATGGCACCGTCACGGGGAGATATAATAGCGAGCCGTTCGACATGAAACGGCTGGCGGCCAGGAGCATCATTTGCCAGCCGACCGTCTTCCTGCGCAGAGAAGCGTTGCTTGCTGTCGGAAAACTGGATGTGAGCCTCCATACCTGCCTGGACTATGACCTCTGGATCAGACTTGGAATGCAATTCGGAAAGAGGATTACCTTTATCGAAGATTATCTCGCCACGAGCAGGATGTATGCGGATAACAAGACTTCTTCGCAAAGGGACCGCGTGTACCATGAAACCATGCTCGTTGCCAAGCGGCACTTCGGCTATGTACCCGGCGTATGGATAGTCCACTCCATTCTCGAAGTCATCCAGGCTCCGGATATGTCCTTGCCGGCGAAAATCGGCAAAATTGCCAGGTCCAGACTGTATGCCTTCTGTTATCTGATTCAACCGAAGACCCTGTTCTCGGTTATCCGTTTCCTTATGTCACGCATTGCAAAAAGTTGCGGCTATGCCAACAGTGCCAATCCATAGAGCCGTCATCATTCTCGATTTTGCCCGTTGCATCGCCATGTGGCTGGCGGCATTCTTTCTTTCCCTCTTTGCCGCACCACGCCCACAGAGAGTAAAAAAGAAACTGCTCATCATAAGGCTCGACGCCATCGGCGACTTCGTCCTCTGGCTTGATGCCGCCCAAGGGCTGCGGCGCTTGTACCCTCCCGAACAGTATGAAATCACCCTCCTGGGCAACCACATCTGGACCTCCCTGGCTGAAAAGCTCCCCTGGTTTGATCGGGTCTGGCCGCTGGAGCGGAAAAAATACCTGCTCAACCCGCTTTATTTCCTGCGCATGCTGCTGAAGGTGCGCGACGGGTCGTTCGACATCGTCATCAATCCCACCTTTTCACGGGAATTCAAATTCGGCGATATCCTGGCAAGGGCCAGCCAAGCCCCGCTCCGGATCGGCTCAACGGGCGACCTGGACCGTATCAGGCCCTGGCAGCGCCGGATCAGCGACCGCTGGTATACCCGGTTGATCCCGGCTCAGGACGATGCAATCATGGAGCTGGAACGCAATGCCGACTTCATGCGGGGCCTGGGTGCGGAAACCTTCCAGTCCTCCATACCCGAGCTGCCGCCGGTATCCGGCCTGCCGCCCGGTTTCACGGCCCGCGATTATGTCGCCATCATCCCAGGAGCCGGCACTCCGGCCAAACAATGGCCGCTGCAGCGTTTCAGCATGATCGCCGCAAGAATTCACCGGAAAACCGGTTGGCCGGCGGTAATTTGCGGCGGGCCGGGAGATGGCCCGCTTGGCAAAACCATATTGGAAGAGTGTGCCGTTCCCATGGAAAACTGGTGTGCTAGGACTAGCTTGCCGGAACTGGTCGCCGTACTGGCCGGAGCCCGCCTGGTAATCGCCAACGACACCGGGGCCGTCCATATCGCGGCAGCGCTCTCCGTGCCCGTTATCTGCATCATGGGGGGGGGACATCCGGGCCGTTTCTTGCCCTATCGGATCGAGACGCAGACCGGCAAACCACTGCCCATCCCGGTCGTTACCGAAGCGGAATGTTTCGGCTGCGGCTGGCGGCACTGCCGGGAAGCGCACTCCAAGGCCGCGGCGCCATGCATCGCGCAGATTTCTGTCGATGCAGTGTGGCGGGCTGTTGATCGACTGCTTGACCGGCTTGCGTCAGGGGTGGGTGTAAAATGACGGAACAAAGCATTGTGTTCTCCATCGTCACCCCCTCCTACAACCAGGGGGAGTTCCTGTCTGAGACCATCGAAAGCGTCATCAGCCAGGAAGGCGACTTCCTCATCGATTACATCATTGTCGATGGCGGCTCCACGGACAACTCCGTCGCCATCATCAGACATTACGATGCGCTGCTGCAAAAAGGGGAATGGAGAATATCCTGCCGTGGGATCACCTTCCGCTGGCACAGCGAAGTGGACCAGGGGCAAACCGATGCCTTGATGAAAGGCTTTAGCGTGGCAAAGGGCGAAATCCTTGCCTGGCTCAACTCCGACGACACCTACCTGCCGGGCGCTTTGCAGGCCGTTGCCGGTTTTTTTCGCGACCAACCGGATACCGGGCTGATGTACGGCGACGCCCTCTACTGCGACCGAAGGGGGAG
>DASPQI010000039.1:0-10115 GCA_035625045.1 Syntrophales bacterium
CTCCCCGATCCTGATCGTACCGGAGTCTGGTGTTTCCTGGCCTGTGATCATGCGGAACAGAGTGGTCTTTCCTGCGCCGTTCGGGCCGATGATCCCCACAATCCCACCGGGCGGTAGGGAGAAGGACATCCCTTCTACCAGAAGCCGATTGCCGTAAGCCTTGACCACGGTTTCAGACTCAATCACCACCTTGCCCAAACGAGGTCCAGGCGGTATATAAATTTGCAGGTTTCCGGCCGTTTTCTCTGTCTCCTGTTTCAATAAAGCTTCATAGGAATTGATGCGCGCCTTTGATTTAGCATGCCTTCCCTTAGGTGACATTCGTATCCATTCCAGCTCACGCTGCAGGGTCCGCTGCCGTTCGGTCTCCCTTTTCTCCTCTACTTGGAGGCGTTTCTGTTTTTGTTCCAGCCATGACGAATAATTTCCCTGCCAGGGAATTCCCTGCGCCCGATCCAGCTCCAGGATCCAGCCAGCCACGTTGTCGAGGAAATACCGGTCATGCGTCACGGCAATGATGGTACCGGCGTAACGCTGCAGGTGATGCTCCAGCCAGGCGACCGTCTCGGCATCAAGGTGGTTTGTCGGTTCATCCAGAAGGAGTATATCCGGCTTCTGCAAGAGAAGCCTGCAAAGCGCCACGCGCCTTCTTTCACCTCCGGAAAGGACTTTCACGGGAGTGTCTCCCGGTGGGCAGCGCAGGGCGTCCATGGCCATTTCCAGCCGTGAGTCCAGATCCCAGGCATCAAGGGCATCAAGCTTTTCCTGAACCGCCCCTTGACGTTCAATGAGCTTGTTCATTTCCTCGTCCGACATCGGTTCATTGAATTGCTCGGTTATCCGGTTAAACTCATCGAGCAGGGTCACGGTTCCCTGCACGCCTTCCTCCACGATGTCTCGTACGGTCTTTGTATCATCCAGGTGCGGCTCTTGTTCGAGAAATCCAACCGTATATCCCGGAGAAAGGATGGTCTGGCCGATAAAGTCCTGGTCTACCCCTGCCAATATGCGCAGCAGCGAACTCTTACCTGAACCATTAAGACCCAGAACGCCAATCTTCGCGCCATAAAAATAAGACAGGTAGATGTCCTTCAATACCGGTTTCTTTTCGTAATACTTGCTTACCCCGATCATGGAGTAAATTACTTTTGTCGTTTCATTCGCCATCCAGCCTACTGGTCTCCTTCTATTTTTTTTAACCTGTAAGATAACGGTCAATTATCACTGCCGCTTGTTTTATTAATTCGCCAAAGGCATTATCCCCCCCGTTATTTTCTATCATGAACGGAAAGGCTTCTACTTCAGCCGAAAATACCTTCTGCAACATTTTGGCAGTATCATGTTTTCTCTGTTCCACTCTTTCTCTTATACCATAACTGTCCCCCTTCTGCTCGTTGGATCCAAAATCATCTATAAGCAGGATTTGCCGTATATCTCCCATGTTCAAGCCGGTTTTAAGAATTTCCCAAAACCTACGATCAGCTTTATGGACACCAAGGTCTGCGGAATTAGCTACAACTACTGATGCCGTGCCGGAAGCAGCGAAGGCATCCTTTGCTGCTGTCGCTTGAATCTTGAATTCCCGGAGAAATTTTATTATGTAGCCAGTAGCTTCGGCATAATGATCCGTGGCAATAATTACTCTGATAGAAGGGTGCTTGCCTAATTTACTTAGAATTGGCTGCCAGCGCCGGTCAATGCGGGAGTGATTAAGATAACTGTCTACAAATGAAGATGCGGCATCGGAAATATTTGCATATGAAATGTCGGATATATTTTGAGACAAAATAGAATTAATCCTGTTCTCAATGACCTTCTTATAGCCCACAGGTGTTGTACTGCCTTTCTGCCAGGTAGGATCAACGATCTCCCTCCAGAATATGTCGGGGCTGGTTATTCCCATGCCCTTTAATCCGCTTTCTGCCAGTTGCTTCATCAAATGGTCAGGTTTAGCAAACAACGTCGATTCAAGACTGAGGGTTCCCGAGTAATCGAAGATAATCACTTTGTCCGACGCCATGGTAACATTATCCCTTCAAGTCGATCTTTTTCTCAGCGCTGCCTGGATGATGTTATTAAGTTCCTGGGAAGCCCGTAAGGGATCGAGAGCCGCACAAACAGCTGAGACAACGGCAATACAATCGGCTCCTGCCATGACCGCATCTTCAGCATTAGATGCGTTGAGACCGCCAATTGCAACCAAAGGGTGCCGCGAATAGGCCTTAATTCTTGCGAGCCCCTCCAGACCCCAGCTTCTTTTTGTATCTGTTTTTGTCGGTGTCTCAAAAATTGGGCTGACGCCAAGGTAGTTGACATCGAGTTCCTGGGCCTTTACAACATCATCCCAGGTCTCCACGGAAAGTCCAATGATGGCTCGCAGTCCCATGAGTTTTCTGGCTGTCTCATAAGGCATGTCTTCCTGACCGATATGAACGCCATCGGCCCCGGCGGCAAGGGCTACATCCAGGCGGTCATTGATGATGAGAGGCACCCTGAATTGGGCTGTAACTGTTTTAATTTTTTGCGCCTCTTCAATGAAAAACCTCGTGGATACATCTTTTTCGCGCAACTGCACACAGATAGCGCCACCCTCTAGGGCCTGGTGCACCACATCTTCAAGCTGCTTGTAACCGCACAATTTTCGGTCAGTGACCAGATATAATCCTCTCAAGTTCAGCCCTCTATTTTGAGGTAGCGATTTATATTATCCTCTGACAGGCGATAGAGGGTATCCAGAAAGTGGATCTGAAGACTGCCCGGACCGGGTGCATTCTCTACTGCAATCTCTCCGACAATACCCATAACTGCCATGCCTTGCGCTGTTGCTTCGGCAAACTTTTGGTTGACGGCGGCAAATGCGCCGCATATGGCAGTTGCTATGCATCCCATACCCGTAACTTTTGTCATCATAGGATGACCGTTCATGACCTTAGTCACATCGCTACCATCAATAATATAATCAGTTTCTCCGCTGACACATATGACACTCCCATAAATTTTGTTTAACTGGCGTGCTGCGTCAACTGCTGTATGCGAGGATGTGGTGCTTTCCACACCCTTCGTCTTTGCATCTTCTTTCAGGAGGGCCATAATCTCTGAGGCATTACCCCGGATCACAGCGGGTGGGACTTCCTGTATAAGCTCTCTTGCCGTGCTGGTACGGTACGCGGTTGCGCCCGCGCCAACGGGGTCCAGGACTATCGGAACATTCATTTTTTTTGCCTGGTATACGGCCCGGAGCATCGCCCGTATCCAATGCGGGCTCAGTGTCCCGATATTAATAACCAGGGCACCGGCAATGTTTACCATGTCTTCCACTTCCTCCTCCGCATGGGCCATCACAGGGGAGGCCCCGATAGCCAGCAATGCATTGGCCGAATTGTTCATGACGACGTAATTGGTGATATTGTGAACCACCGGCGCTTTTTGGCGAATTTTTTGAATGGATGACCAGATACCGGATGCAGAAATTTTCATGAGGATATTCTCCTTACGTTAGTAAAAATTGGTTTTGAAATGTACCACATAAAATGCCGGCATGTAAACAGGATGTTGCTTTCGAAAAGTATATCAATTTATACTGTTGTCTGGCGTCACTGAATATAGTATTTTAAATTGCGCAGCATGCAACTTTATCAATAAATTTTTTAACGGTCTGAAAGGAGGAACTATGCCTTACGTAAACATCAAGATAACAAGGGAAGGGGCAACACAGGAACAAAAAACCGAGCTCATCCGCGGTGCAACGAAACTGCTGGTGGATGTCCTGGGGAAGAATCCTCAAACAACAGTCGTAGTTATTGAGGAAATCGATACGGACAACTGGGGAGTCGGGGGAGAAACGATTACAGTGCAGCGGCGAAGGGGACAATAAATTAAACGCTATTGCTAAAAGCACATGCCTTACTCAGTTGTGTAATGACGCAGAATTCAGATTTCGTATATGAACAACATCGAACAAATTATTGAAAGACTTAAAGAGAATCAGGAAATTGCTCAAAAATTCTTCGAGATCGAAACGAGTGTTTTATCTATCCTCAATTTTAAGGATTTCTTTGAAAGACTATTAACGGAAATTCAGGACAAATTGAAGATTCCCTATGTATGGATTTCGCTTATCGATCAAAGCGACGTTACCGACATGATCCAGAAGTCAGCAACATCGGAAATTCTGAGAGAGAGAACAAACGTCATAGATAGAGATCTATTTTTAAAGCTTACCAATAATAAAACAGAACCTGTACTCGTTAACGATGATTTAAAGACATTCCATGCATTGCTTCCCCAGCAGCATAGTTATCACATCCAGTCTCTTGCCATTGCTCCACTGACACTTGACGGTGAAATTATCGGCAGCCTGAACGAAGCGGATAGTTCAAAGTTTCGGTACGTGCCCGATATGGATACAACTCTGCTTAAGCAGCTGGCTATAATTCTTTCTGTCTGCCTGTCAAATGTCATGGCTCATGAAAGGCTCAACATATTGGCATCCCGAGATTCACTCACGGAATTGTTGAATCGCAGGTCCTTGGAACAAATACTTAAAAGGGAATTTGAGCGAGCTGTACGGTACAGGACACCACTTACTGTCATTTTTATCGACGTCGATGATTTTAAGATGGTGAATGATCGTTATGGCCACAAGGCTGGTGATGACGTACTGAAATACGTGGCGACTCATTTATTGCACATGACCCGAGGGAGCGATGTTGTAGCAAGATTTGCCGGCGATGAGTTTATTATCATTCTTCCCAATACACCCATTGACGAAGCATCAGAATTGACTAACCGTCTGCAGACCTATTTTCTCAATCATCCCCTGAATTTTGAAGGCGTCCAGATCCAGGTTTCCATAAGCTGTGGGTTATCGCAAATTGAAGAAAGGGTTGATGATGACGCTTTGTCTCTCTTAAAAAAGGCAGACGACATGCTTTACGAGGCAAAGAAGAAAAAAAGTACAAGACATACCAAACTATAAATACGTCACCCTATCTACCGCTATCAAGACGGCCTCGCAACTTCTCGACGAGCTGTTTTGCGGCAGAAGGATTTTTAAGTCTGATGGCGCCGATGATGTAGCGGCCTGACTGCTCACAGAATACCCCTCCATACAGGGGATCGACAGCCTCTATGGAAATTTGATCCGGTGTCACGGTCTCTTTCATACCCTGCCCCTCTGTCTTCAGATAAGAACGATAGCGATCTACAGCCTTGCGGGCGGCATCCTGAGAATCCTCGGGCACCAGGAAGATCTGCACTTGTTCGTCTTCAAGAATTGCATCGGCTATAACGCCCCGGCGAAAAAAGGCATACCCCAGGAGGCTTTTAGCGATATATCGTTCACTCTTTGGCACTATCCCCGGTATTCCTAGAATCTCAAGCTCTTTAGGGGGGCCTGCATTTAATGGAAGGTTCTTTGAGATGGCTCGACCACAAGCGAGGAATATGTCCTGTTTTAAGCCTGTCGTCCCGGTTGCTTGCAGTCTCACAAAATATCTGTCCTGATAGAACATCAACTGAGACGAAGAAACAAATCCCTCAACACCAATTTTTACCCAAGCAGAATTTACTTTTCGGTAGTTGGAATAAATTCCAAAGGCATCTATCAGGGATCCCATTTTGTACACATCAGCTACAATCCACGATTCCGGGTTTCTTCTATTCACATATGTGGCTGTAGCAAGCACTTCAAACCCATAAGGGAAATAGAGCTCCGCTTCACCATTAATATGATCGAACAGGGTTTCACTATTGAAGAGAACTGCCTTGTCCTTAATAACCCAATCTTCAGAGCACCCGCCCGCAGGTAGAACATTTTCGATTGAAGTATCGGCGCCAATGACCACACACGAAACGGACATCAACCACAAAAAAATAAAACTGACAACAACTGAAATGACCACGCCGGCTTTGCTCATTAAGACATTCCTTTTCAGGGACAAATAACTTTCTGAGGTTTCTCTAAGCCAGTAATTTTCTGGCCCTCGCCATCTTCTTCGGAATATCAAGCCCGTTGACGCATCTTGCTACACATACCGAACAGTCAAGGCATGCAGCGGCAGAGACAGTTGCAGGGATCTCATTGTACGTAGAGCGGGCAAGTTCAGCGCTCTTATATGCCTCTGCATACATAAGGCAACGATTGATTGTACTGATGACCACACCCTTCGGACAGGTTGTTTCGCATTTTCCACAGAGATGGCAGTAGTATGGCCGTACGGCGGCACCGTAATGTTTAAGGATAAGCTTGTCCAGATGTCCAAATTTCATCCCCATCACGGCAATGTCCTCCTTAAGCTCTGCCATGTCTCTCATGCCGGGAATGGCAGCGGTGATATGCTTATTTTGTAGTGCCCATTTTAGGGCTGCCTGGTGGGGACTGATTGGACCCAGTGCATCAGTTTCATAACCTCCTGCCTGCGTCTTCATTGCAATGATCCCGATTTTAGCATTTGCTGCCCTTGCTATTGCTTCCTTTACTTCCGTGCTGCTCTTGAAGTTGTATCCCACAAGGGCCATATCGAAGAACCGGTCGCGGTCGTCCACAAGCGCATTGAGCACCTCTGCCTGATTCGTGTGCGTGGTGACGCCGAAGAAGCGCACCTTCCCCTGTTCTCTCAGTTTTATAAGTGCTTCTCGCGTCTCCGGTATGAATGCACGGTCTTTGCTTGTCAGATTATGTAGCTGGATTACATCAATATAGTCGGTCCCAAGTGCCTTGAGACTTGTCTCAACATCATCGAATATGTCTTCTTTCAACTTAGATAAAGGTTTCGTCTTCGTGGCCACATATATCTTGTCACGCCGGCCTTTTAAGGCCTTTCCGACAATTTCTTCGTTCCTGCCGCCCATATATTTCCGCGCGGTGTCGACGTAGTTGACACCATGATCAAAGGCGACTCTCATCACTTCCGACTCTGGCGTCAGCATTGCCCCAAAGCTTACAATTGTAATCTTCAGTCCCGTTCTTCCAAGCGTTCGATAGACAGGCGTAGGAAAGACAAAAGATCCAGGCGACACATATTGCATAGTATCGGCACACCCCAATATGACCGATGTCGTCCCTGCCAGACCAACCTTCAAAAAATCTCTCCTGTCCAGTCCTGAATATACTTTTTTATTATACATGACGTCCTCCATACTGATTCACTGAAGCTTAGTAATCACTCTTATTCAACTTCAGTACGTCCAGAATTTCTCCTATATCAGGAAGCTGCTTGATGGGGTAGACCTTGATGAATATGACCTTTCCCATCTCATTGACAATCACATTAGCCCTCTCCGAGAACCCTTCCGGGCGCAGGAGACCCATAGATTTAGCGACACCTCCGTGGGGCCAGAAATCGGCTAAGATTTTTGTCTTTTTGATTTTCAGGCTTTTGGCCCATGCCGCCTTGCAGGGCACGCTGTCCACACTCAAACCAACCGCCATAGTATTCAGTCTATCGAATGTCCTTTTGTTCTTTTCCAGAGCCTTCATCTGCTGGGCACAGATCGATGTCCAAGCCAGGGGATGAAAGGACAAGAGCACCTTCTCACCCCTATACTCGGATAGTTGGAAATCTTGACCATTCTGATCTTTCAATATAAAATCGCTTACCTTTTTACCTGTCTGTATCTTTTTCTTCATATTAAAACCTCCATTATTTTTTCAAGGTTTAAGTTGAGGAACGTAGGGAGTTTTTAGATATTTCCTCGCCTCTACCTGAGCAGCGCCTTCCCCGCCTTCCACTTCCAGGGCATTAGAATAGTACTCTTCAGCGCGCTCCCTTTCTTTACAAGCGTCTTGAATCATTCCCAGACGAACAAAAGACCAAGCCCGAACCCGGGCATTATAAGGTGATGTGTCCTGCAGAGCCTTTTGGAAATATTCCGTTGCCTTTGCATACTCTTCCTTACTGAAAAAAATTCTGCCCATTAACTGGTTATAGCGGGGCTGGAGTTGAGGGACAAAGGGAGGTGCGCCTGCCTGAATACCTTTTTCAATCCCCCGTGCTACGGCAAACGCTTCGTCAAATCGATTGAGATCAGAAAGAGTATTGGCCAGCATAAATGAGAAATTATAATTGTGGGGAAACTTCGCCTTCAATTCCCGGGCTATAGGTAGAGCCCGGGCAGGTTGTTTTTCAAAATTAATATAAACCGAGGCGAGTTCAGCCTGCGCAAGTTCTTTTAGAAGATTGCCTTTTTGGGCTGCCAATTCCAATTCTTTAAGTCCTTTTTTGCGGTCGCCGGAAGTGATCATCAGAGAAGAAAGCGCACGGGTCAAACCAGAGAGATGATCGAGATGATAATGGAGAAGTCCTATGGGAAAATAAATGTCATACTTTTGCGGGTCTTCTTCCTTCCCTTTTTCGAGATAATCCCAAACATTCGATGTCTCCTGTGCAACAACAATATACTTTTTTTGAGAGATGGCCCAGCGGATTTTAGCTATTTTTGCCAGGGCCACGGCAAAGTAAGCCTGACTATCTTTAGAATCTCTCTCTATCCTTTTCTCTCCTTTGGTAAGGGCATCAGTAACGTACTGAAGCATAGCCTCTTGATTTTTCTCCCGGTCCGTCGGATCAAAGCTCATCTCATAGAAGAAAAGATGAGCCATTGCCAGAAAGGCATATCCAATCGGATCATCGCGGTTAAGCTCCACGGCTTTCTGAAAGTAGATGTTTGCACTCTGAGTTTCCAGGTTAAAAGTTTTTTCAATCCCCTGCCTGAGATAGGAATGGAGCTGGTTCTGCCGCGGTTGCGCAGCAATCGATTCAATCTCAATGACAACACTAAATAAAAGTAAGCAAAGGGCAAACAGGAGTACTGTAGATATTTTTATCTTCATTCACTAAATCCTATGTGCCCTACACTTTTTTTACCATCTAAAGAATTATGGGACATAAATAATCGATTTACTGTCACAATTTTCCCGAACGGAAAATGGATATCAGCAGCCAGATACCTAAAACGCCGGCAATCGTATATCCCACGAGACCAAGCATGGAAAAACCGAAGATATGAGGACCCAGGTTTGTCGTTATTATGAGGGATGAGCCTATAATGATAGCGGCAATAATCAGGGAAAAGGCAATCCTGTTTGAAGACCTGTCCATTTCAAAAATAAAATTTTCAAGTCCACGATGTTCAAACCGGATTCGCGATTTCCCCTGTTTAATCTGTGTCAGGATATCGTGAAGGTCTTCAGGGATTGACTTCAGGAGTTGAACAAGCTCCCCGCCGGATTCAATAAAATCACCGAATAACCTTTTAGGTTTCATCTTTTCCAGCTGTAGTCGTCTTATAAAGGGTACGACCCTTTCCGCCATATCGAAATCAGGGTCCATCAAAAGGCCTACCCCTTCAATCTCTGTCAGGGCTTTGACCATAAGAAAGATATCAGGCGGCAGCCGCAAGCGGTGGCGGATAAACAGTCCTAAGAATTCCTGGAGAAGATACCCCATGCGTATTTCCTTTAGAGGTTTGTAGAGATGCAATTCCATGAAACTGGCAATGTCTCTTTCGAGCGCATGCCGATCCGGTTCTTCCTCCCACTCTACAATTTTAAGAGTCGCAGCCGCGATTTTTGATTCATCGCGGAGGACATATCCATAAAGGATATTCGCAAAGTTGTGTCTTGATTGTTGGTCGACATGCCCCATCATGCCGAAATCGAGATAGCAAATAACATTGCCCGGTAGAACACAAATATTCCCCGGATGGGGATCGGCATGAAAAAAACCGTTCATGAAGATCTGCTCAAGCATAAGATCTGCTCCACGGGAAGCAATGATCTTCCGGTCAAATCCTTTTTGATCCAAAGCGGTGATATCCGATACCTTGATCCCTTCAATATATTCCATTGTCAGGACATGTTCCGTTGTCAACTGTCTGAATATTCTGGGAACATTGATGGTTTCGTTACCCAGAAACTGTCCGGCGAAGCGTTCGACATACGATGCCTCAATATTGAAGTTGATTTCCTTCTCCAGGGTGATCGCAAATTCTTCAATAATTTTTGTTGGCCGATATATCTCCAGTTCCTCAATGTACTTTTCAGCGAGTGTAGCCAGGTGAAAAAGGATTTCCAGATCCACGTCTATGATTTTGCGCATGCCAGGACGCTGTAC
>DASPQI010000040.1:0-12293 GCA_035625045.1 Syntrophales bacterium
GCTTCTTTTGATGAAGCCAGATTTTCTGATCTCAGCATGGATAACTTTTTCAAGATTCAGGGTGCGTGGATCAACCGAGACATGGCAAGCGTAAAAGATATCCTCACGGAGGAGATGTTCGTAATTTTACAGAGGGATGCCGATAAATTGAAGACGGAAAAAAAGATCAACAAACTTGATAATATCGCAGTCAGATCGGTGGAGATTACCGAGGCATGGCAGGAAGGAGGAATAGACTTTATTACCGTCAGATTCCTGGCCAGCCTCCTGGATTACACAGTAAGCGAAAGCGGCGAATTATTATCTGGAAGCAAAACGGAGCCCGTGAAATTCGAGGAATACTGGACTTTTACCAGGCCCGCAGGAAACAACAGATGGCAGCTCTCCGCTATCAATCAGGCCCAGTAGGGATCATCACTTCATCTGAGTCTTGGATCCAGGGAGTCTCTTATCCCTTCACCAAGCAGATTGTAACCGAGAACGGTGATCAGGATTGCTAAACCCGGATAGAGAGAAAGCCACCAGGCAATATCAATGTTGTCCTTACCTGCCGTGAGGATATTCCCCCAGCTCGGTGTGGGAGGCTGAACACCGATACCTAAAAAGCTGAGGGCGGATTCCGTGAGAATCGCACCGGCAACACCCAGTGTTGCGGCGACGAGCACGGACGCCATCGCGTTGGGGAGAATGTGGATAAAGATGATCCGGAAATCACCGGCGCCGATCGCCCTGGCTGCTAACACAAAATCCCTTTCTTTCAGGGAAGTAAAATCTGCACGTACAAGTCGTGTAATCCCCATCCAGCCGGTCAGGCCTATGATGATCATGATGTTCCATATTGAGGGTTCAAGGAGCGCAATCACAGCGAGAATGAGGAAAAATGTGGGGAAGCAAAGCATTATGTCCACGAACCTCATAATAACGGCGTCTATCCACTTTCCATAGTACCCCGCTATGGAACCCAGAACAGCCCCGATCAGGATGGCAATACCCGTGGCTACAAACCCCACCTTCAGTGATATCCTGGCTCCCCAGATCATACGTGACAGAACGTCACGACCAAGCTGATCCGTCCCGCATAAGTGACTGCCGGAAGGCGGGGATAATACCAGCTTAAGATCAATCTGATTGGGATCGTATGGTGAAAGCCAGGGTGCAAAGATGGAGATCAGAAACATAAGAAGTACAACGCAGCTCCCTGCTAATGCAATCTTGTTTTTTGAAAATCTGTTCCAGAAATCAGTTCTCACTCTTTACACCATTATGAAACCCTGATCCTTGGATCAGCCAGGGCATAGGACACATCGGCAATAAGATTCCCCAGCAGGGTTAGTATGGCAACGATGAATAAAATTCCCATAACAACCGGATAGTCCCTAGCCATGACTGACATGAAAAGAAGCTGTCCCATTCCGGGTATCGCAAAAATACTCTCGAAGATGACACTCCCACCTATAAGACCGGGTATGGATAATCCCATGATGGTGATAACGGGAAGGAGAGCGTTTCTCAGGGCATGCTTATAAATGACAGTCCGCTCACTCAAACCCTTCGCCCTGGCCGTCATGATGTAATCCTGTCTGATCACCTCCAGCATATTGGACCTCATATACCGGGACAAACCTGCGAGTCCGCCAAATGCCGAAAGTGTTACGGGGAGTATCAGATGTTTTATTAAATCCAAAAGAACCGTTCCGGGTGGAAGGTATTCATAATTGAGGGACCGTATACCCGAAATGGGCAGCCAGGCGAGATCGATCCCGAAGAAGATCATTAAAAGAAGGGCCAGCCAGAAAGTGGGTATGGCAAAGCCTATAAAAACAAAAACACCCGTAACTTTATCAAATAAAGAATTCTGATGGACAGCGGAAAGTACGCCGATGGGAATGGCAATTACAAGAATCAGGATCATGGACAGCACATTTATAAGGATGGTTACGGGAAGCCTTTCGAGGATCTTCGCCGTCACCGGCCTGCGGTCCGGAGAGAATGATTTTCCGAGATCGAGAACGGTAAGCTTACCGACCCAGATCAGATACTGCTGATGGAGAGGTTTATCAAGGTCATACATCGCCATTAAACGCTCCCGGTAATCCGCAGATGCCCTGGGGTTCATCTGTGTTTCCATATCGGTTGGGGAGCCGGGGGCAAGATGCATAACCGTAAAACAAACAATGGTGATGCCAAAAAGAAGGGGAACCATGAATATTAATCTTTTGACGATGTATCTGATCAAATTATACCCCCTGCCTGCCCCCTTCTTCTGATCACTCCTGCTCAAACAGTTTTATAGCCTTAATATTTTCCAACATTCGCCAGAGATCTTTTTCCGTGTGGGACTCGATGGTCACAATGGGCTCAAGACCCCGTTCACGGATCATTTTGAAAAAATCTCGGAAGGGAAAGTTACCATCACCTACCGGGAGATGTTCATCAAGGATCCCGTTATTATCATGGATATGAACCTGCCCGAGGCGCAATCCCAGACTATTAATCCAATCTTCCAGAGGAGTTTCAGCAAAGACATTAAAATGACCTGTATCGAAGCAAAAACAGACATACGGGGAAGGAAAGGCTGTAAGAAGAAGATTTAACTGCTGACAGTCGCTTTCATAAACATTTTCCAGAGCAAGGATAGTCTTCATTTCCGCGGCCAGCTTCACCAACTGCTGCCATGTTTCAATACTGTTTTTCAGCCACATATGCTCACTCGACACATAATATCTTTTATCGAACGAAGCATGACAGACTACGGAAAGAGGCCGGAAATAAGGGACGAGATCAAATACCTGAATCAGGCGTTCCATCGTAACCCGCCTTATTTTAGGATCTATGGCCCCGGGTCTCAAATCCATAAAGGGCGCATGGAAGGTAATCCGCAGACCTGCCTCCAAGAGCTGATCGGCGACCTTCTTGTAATCCTCTTTCTTGAAATTATCGAGAGTATAATGATTGAAGCTGATTTCAGGATTTATCTTCTCTTTAATAACCATTGGCAGATATTTATTATGGAGAAAATGAAACGGTATATGAACCTGAATTACTTTTAATATATCACGCATATTGGATTCCACCATAGCTGTAATGATTGAAAACGATGCTCCATTTATCATACGGGGTGCTATTTAACAACCGCAATTTAGCCGTAAAGAAAGGATTCAAGGGTTCAAGTGATTGAGAACTGATTTAAATGCGTTTCACTCGAATCCTCGACTCCTTTGCCCCTGGCCTCCCAAAGATGCCATATTAAAATTTTGTTGATAAACATAATAATATAATTGTAAAATACAAAACAAATGTGATTAAAAAATTTTCCACACATACTGATCAAGGAGGTGTTATTGGTTAAAGAGAGCATAAATGGAAAAGAGCGGGTTCTCCTGTGCGTTAATGCTTCTATAAAGAAAAAGGCTAAAGATTTAACTATTTTAAATGTCAAAAAGTTTTCTTCCTTCGCAGACTATTTCATCATCTGCAGCGGAACGTCTGACCGTCAGGTTCAGGCCATAGCCGCATCAGTTCAAGAAATCCTGAAAGAATATGGCATTTTACCCCTCGGTGTCGAGGGTGAACGACTCGGGAAATGGATTCTCATAGACTATGAAGATGTGATTATTCATGTCTTTTATGAGCCCATAAGGGAGTTCTACGATATTGAGCGTCTATGGTCAGATGCACCATGCATGAAGGTCGATGATAAGGCTGTTGAATTGACCGCCCTTGAAAAGGGGATTTGAAATTGAAACGTACTTTGTCCGCTCTTGCCGATATTGTATTCCCACCCAGATGTTTTACATGCTCGGAAATCGTCGACCATCAGAGAAATAGTCCTTTCTGCACTGACTGCTTTTCCAAGATTCATTTCATTTGGTCACCGCTATGCCCTTGCTGCGGCACTCCCTTTGCCGGTGCCGACGGAGGCGATCACCTCTGTGGTGATTGTATCACCATAAAATCAGTCTTTTCTGTTGCACGCGCTGTTGGACGTTATGAAACCATACTCCTGGAAGCAATCCACCGCTTCAAGTACAATGGGAAGATCTACATCGGAGAAATCCTGGGAAGATTAATGGCGGAATATGCATACCCCTTATTCAATATCTCAAATAACTCTTCGATAGTGCCGGTTCCTCTCCACCCTAAAAAGCTGAGGGAACGCGGATTCAACCAATCGTTAATCCTCGCCAGGGAAATTTCCAAAAAATTTACTATACCACTGGATTTTATGACACTCAGGAGGTATGTCAACACGGAACCACAGATAAGTCTCGGGAAAAAGGAACGGGAATCGAATGTGCACGGTGCTTTTTCAGTTATTGATGCAGAAAAGATAAAAGGACAAAGAATCATTCTGGTAGATGATGTATTCACATCCGGGAGCACTGTCAAAGAATGTGCACGGATGTTAATGAAAAACAAAGCCGCGGCAATAGCGGTTATTACACTTACTAGGGCAGTCTGACGGAAGGACAAAAAGATCATTATGAATAAAATTTATTCCCGGGAAAAGCTGAAGAAAAAAATTGACCGTCTACGGAAGGAAGGAAAGAAAATTGTCTTCACGAACGGTTGTTTCGACATCATTCATGTGGGGCATACGCGATATCTTGAGGAAGCTAAAAAGCAGGGTGATGTCCTGATTCTAGGTCTCAACAGCGATGAATCAGTCCGGTTACTGAAAGGACGAAAACGGCCAGTTGTTCCCGAAAACGACCGGGCAGATGTTGTTGCTGCCCTCGAGTCAGTTGATTTTGTAACTATTTTCCCCGAACTCACCCCCCTTGAGCTGATCGAATATCTGAAGCCTGATGTGCTTGTGAAAGGAGGCGACTGGAAAGAAGAACAGGTAGTAGGTCGAAAATCAGTAGAAAAATGGGGCGGCAGGGTTACTATCATTCCCGAGGTCAAAGGATCATCAACAACAAATATTATTGAAAAGATATTAGTAGCCTACAGCAACAATTCAATAAAAGCATAAATATCTATAATTTCAAAGTAAATATCTTTTATCACTCAACCTATTTTTTTCCTTTACAAAAAGGTTTTCTTTATGTATGAAGCACCTTTCATATGATATAATATGACATTAAACAGGGTGATCGAAATGACCACAAAACCGGAAAAAAATCAAACCATGAAGCCTGAAAAGCTGCAATTTTTCAGACGCCTGCTGGCTCAAAAAGCAAATGAGCTGCTCGATGAAGCAGAAAAGACCGTTTCCGACATGACAACGGGGAAGGAAAATTTTCCTGATCCCAATGACAGAGCAAGCCTCGAATCGGACAGAAATTTTGAGCTCCGCATAAGAGACAGAGAAAGAAAGTTACTGGTAAAAATTCAAGAAGCGATAAAACGCATCGATGACGGCATCTTTGGTATATGCGATGTCTGCGGTGGGCCTATATCTGAAAAAAGACTGATGGCAAGACCTGTAACAACTCTCTGCATCGACTGCAAAACCAAACAGGAAAAAATAGAAAGGCTGAAGGGTGAATAAATATACTGATTGATATCCTAATTAAATATGGTCCACAGACCTAAAACCATAGCATAAAGATAGAACAATCCCACAGATCAGACTTTTAATAAAATTTTCCCACCACGCCCGAACGGGTCAAACGCAATGTTTGTAACGGTTGCCGTAAATATCCCTTCGCATAAGACATTCTCATACGCCGTCCCTCCCGCTTTTCAGAATGATATTATCATAGGAAAACGGGTCTACATCCCCTTCGGTAAAAGAAGACTGACTGGCTATATTATTGGGAGGTCAAATTCAACTACTTGTGAAGACATCAAAGAGATCATAGAAATCTTAGACTCTGAACAGCTTTTTAATGAAGATGATCTGCAATTCTATCGGTGGGTATCCCAATACTATATCTACCCCCTCGGCAAGGCACTGGCCGAGATCCTGCCGGGAGGAATTGATCCGAAAAGCGATCGATTGATTACCATCACAAAAGAGAGTCAGCAGAAAATTGATTTTCAGCTGTCTGCGTCACAACGCAGGATAATCGACGCTCTCAAACTGATTCCGGCCGGTCTGTCTCTTGCACACCTTAAAAAAATGATAGGCATAAAGGATGTCTCCAAGGATATCAAGATTCTCCAGGATACGGGTTTTATCACGGTTTCTAACATGACCAGGAAACTTGGAATAGTCCCTAAGAAGGAAAAGATGATCACACTCAATCGCCGGAATACAGCAGTCATGAAACTGACTGAAAAACAAAAAAGCTTGGTTGATTATCTAAATTTACATGGCGCTTTACCTGTAGCTGTGCTCCGCGAAGAATTTAAGAACGTTCTGCCTTTAATCAGAAGACTGGAAGAGAAGAATCTTGTATCTATAACCGAAGAAGAGGTTTCCCGCCATCACGGCCAGAGCACCGATATTGGTGGAAGCAGCCTTTTGATTACTCCAAATGAAGATCAGGAGGATGCTCTTCATGAAGTTGTCACAGGCTTGGAATCTGCGAGCTTTTCCCCTTACCTTCTCCATGGTGTTACAGGCAGCGGCAAGACGGAAGTATATTTCAATGCCATCGGAGAGCTCCTCCAGATGAACGGAGGGGTGATTTATCTCGTGCCCGAGATCGCCCTGACACCGCAACTTATCTCTCGTTTTAATAAAAGGTTTGCAAACCAGGAAATCGCGGTGCTTCATAGCGGTATATCAAAATCTGCCAGGTATGATCAATGGCGCCGTATTCAGCGGGGGGAAATCAGGGTTGTCATTGGTGCCCGGTCGGCTATCTTTGCACCAGTCAGAAATTTGCGGCTCATCATTGTGGACGAGGAACACGATACCTCCTATAAACAGGATGACCGGATGAGATATAATACCCGTGATCTGGCGATTATGAAAGCAAAACTCCATTCAGCAACGGTCATTGTCGGTTCCGCTACACCGGCGATACAAACCTATTTCAATACGATGACAGGAAAATACAAGTACCTCGTCCTGCCGAAAAGAGTAGAAGACAAACCTTTGCCGGAAGTGGAGATTATCGATATGAAACGGGAAGCGGAAAGTGACAACCAGGCTTCATCCCGCATCTTATCCAAGACGCTCAGAGATGCGATTCAAGATACCCTTGAGAGCAAACAACAGACGCTTCTCTTCTTGAACAGACGCGGTTTTCATACTTTCATGTTCTGTCTTGACTGCGGCAATTCATTTACATGCCGGAACTGTGCCGTATCCATGACACATCACGCAAGTGAAAGCAGACTTAAATGCCACTACTGTGACTTTGCCGTTGCGTCACCTGTTTCTTGCCCTGGTTGTAACGGAAAGCGTTTACAGAGCTATGGGGTAGGAACGGAAAGAGTAGAAAAGGAAGTCAAAAAGTTTTTCCCACAAGCCAGAATCGTGAGGATGGACAGTGACACGACAACCCAGCGGGGAGCTTATGAAAAGATTCTACGGGCCTTTGACAAACGGGACATTGATATCCTCGTTGGCACACAGATGATTACCAAAGGGCATGACTTCCCATACGTTACACTGATAGGTGTCATTTCAGCCGACACGTCCCTGAATATACCCGATTTTCTAGCTGCGGAAAGGACGTTTCAACTCCTGACCCAGGTCTCAGGCAGGGGTGGCAGAGGTACACACCCCGGGAGGGTCATTGTCCAGACCTTTAATCCCAAGCATTACGCCATAACCAGGGCCAGGGAACACGACTATATGGGATTTTACGAAGATGAACTTGCGCTGAGAAGTGCCTTAGCTTATCCGCCTTTCACGCGCATCGTGAATCTTCATCTATCACACCGGAAAAGAGATGAAGGCAAGGAAGGTCTTAAACAACTGAAACAGATTATCGGAGATCTGGTGACAATCAACAAACTGAAGGGAAAGGTGGAAATTGTTGGTCCTGCAGAGTCTCCCATTGCTAAAATTAAAGGGAGGTATCGCTGGCAACTCCTCTTGAAAGGCAAAGATACGCACACAGTTCATAATCTGGCTAAGGATATCCTCTTAAAAACTTACTTAACAGGCTTGGATATCAAAGTTGATGTTGATCCCCTTAACTTTATGTAAAAGGGAACGTTAAACAATCCCTTCAAGGCATCTTCTTTGCCGTTTGCTCAATACGTGTAAGCAACCCATCCATGAACTGATTTACTATATTGAAAGCCTCCGGGGTAGCAATTAGTTGCGCGCCTAAGCATATTCCAATCACAATCTTCCCCCGCCTTATAGCTTTTTCAATCGCTCGTTTTTCGCGAACCAGCCAGAGGAATTTATCTTCGTCATGGACCCCCATCGGGCCGCCCATGACAATAAGCCAGTCAATGCTGTTCACCTCCGGCAGGGGATCATCCTGGTAAAGCCTGGTGGCTGTCAGATGATACCGGCGGGTATTTATCCATTATTCAATCCTTCCTAATCCCTCAAATGGTACGTGTTGTAAATAATGAATGTGCATGTCTTCGCGTCTCCAAACACTTGGACCCTAGAATCCTTGAACCCTAGAATCCTTTTTGCAACTAAATGGTATGGGTTTGACAAATATTTCTCATAATTTTTATTGTTGTATTGCTTTCTTTAACTTATAATTTAGCATTATATGGTCTTCAAGCGCGAGGTGGTGATCCCATGAACAAGTTCTGGTTCTGCTTTTTCCCCATATTTATGGCGGTGAATGTCATTGGTGTCCTGCCCATGTTCATGAGTATTACAGAGGGGCTTGATCGTCCAAAGATCAACCGGATCATTGTACAGTCGGTTGTAACAGCTACCGTTGTGGCAGTTATTTTTCTGGCTATCGGGAAGGTCATTCTTGATCTTTTGGGTATCACCGTCTCTGATTTCATGATCGCTGGCGGTACCCTCCTTTTTATCATCTCCCTGAATGATCTGCTTTATATAGAAAGTAGATGGAGCCAGATTGATCCCGAAAGTATGGGGGCCGTTCCTTTAGGGGTACCTCTAATAGTAGGTCCTGCCGTGCTTACCACGATATTAATCCTAGTAAACGAGCACGGACCTTTAGCTACCGTAGCAGCCCTGATTGTAAACATACTGATTGCCGGCATGACATTTTGGCTCTATGCGCCGATCATGCGCCTTTTAGGAAAGTCTGGGGCCAGAACGGTATCCAAACTTGCGGCTCTTTTGTTGGCTGCCATAGCTGTTATGATGGTGAGAAAAGGGGTTGCGTTTCTTCTTGCCAGCAGTTTTAAGATTGCTTAAAAAATTTACAACTGTTCTGCATTGTATCCTTTTTCTCTCAATAACTGTATTATCCCTCTGTCTCCCAGTAGATGGGCAGCCCCGACAACAACAAAGTAAGTTCCGTTTGTTCCCAGGAAGCCTTCAATTTTTTGCGCCATGCTCCTGTTTCTTTTATAGATCAGCTTTTCATAAACGGGACGGAATCTTCCGTCTTCAGAAAAACTCTTTGATATTATCGAATCCATACTCTCAGCAGATCCTGATTTCCATGCATCAACCAGTTTGTCGACTTCCTGCACAAGAATTTTTAAATCCTTCAAAGTGTACAATAAGAACAGTTCCTGTTCAGTATCATTTAAGCCGGAAAGAAGGTCTATCTGATAGTCAAGGCTCTCAAGCTCCAAGATTTTTTTCTTACCCATTGCTTTTGTAAGAAAATGCTTGTCTATACCGTATTCAGGGTCATACCCGGATTTCATGAGCTCCAATGATTCCAATGTCAATCCCAGAAACCATGGTTTCTGATTATAGACAAACTCTACGGGTAGCCCCAGTCTTCCTGTGTGATCTTTGACAGCCTCAAAGGTGTCCATGGTCACGTGTTTTTCTAAGTTATCATCTCCTGAGTAGAAAGCATTTGACATCAATTTCTGAATGTCCAGACGGCTTATATCATTTATATCTGCCTCAACGGCCAAAGCATCCGCTTTATTAAAAGCACTTTCTATCACATTGCTAAGGGGGTAGATATCTTTTTTCAAAAGATGGATGGAACCCAGCATATATACTGTGCTCCTTTTTGATTGAACACGCCATAAAAAGTTCTTCTCGGCGTAAGAAGAAGTATAAGTAACATGTAAAAATGTGACAGTTAAAAAAAGTATTGAAACAATCAGATTAAGACTTGCGGATTTTCTTTTCACAGGCATCTCCAAGGTTACCGTTTATAGAATAATATTTTTGGCTGCAATTGAGGTAATCTGGCGGGATTTATCACTCACAGGGCTATTCCCTCCCTTTTCAGGGAATAGATCAGGGAATAAGGATTATTTTTTTTAAACCATTCCCTTTACATATGAGGAGGGGACAAAACCATTCTGATCTCGACCCCTCCTTATCTCATTACAGGTATGAGAGACATTAATGTGGTTCTTCCATGGCGCCGGCAATGTACATCATGGATAGCAGCATGAAGACGAGGGTTTGGATCACCGATATGAAAATCTTGAGGAAGAGAATAGGTATAGGAACAAGTAAAGGGGCTAATAAGAATAATACAGCTACAACAATGTGCCCACCCTCAATGTTTCCGAATAGCCGCACTGTAAGTGATACAGGGCGAACAAGGTGACTGACTAGCTCGATGAGAACCATGAGAGGCGTCAGCCACCATACCGGTCCCATGAATTGCTTAATGTACTTGTATCCATGAACCTTGACTCCCATAATGTGAGTCATACAAAAAACCACCAGTGCCATGGAGAGATTCGTGTTCAGGTTGGCTGTAGGGGACTCAAAACCAGGGACGAGCCCCAGAAGGTTGGACACAAGGATAAAGAGTCCGATGGTTGCAATTAAAGGGAAAAATTTTCTTCCTTCATGACCCATGGTATCGTTTATCAAAGAATCCATACCACTGACAACAACCTCCATAACATTCTGAAACCTGTTCGGATAGATGTCCATCCGCCGAGTAGCCAGAAAAGAAGAAATAGCCAACAGCGCCATGACAAACCAGGTGTACATAATATGTGATGGGATATAGTGGTTTTCAAGGAATGACAAAGAATGCATCTCTTATTTAACCTCCTCAATGCAATTTTTTTTTGAATACGCCGCTACGATTGTAGTAAAGACAATGGAAATAACTACCGTCGATAGACCGATCAACAAGCCTATTACATCGACTAAATCTCCGGAGATAATAAAGTATAGGGCAACAGCTGTAACGGCAAACCGGATGTAATATTTAAACATGATAGACGAATTTGACCGCTCGGAAAGCCTGCTGAATGCCTTTCTCAGATCCCGCCCAAGCCAATAAAAATTTACAACGCTTATAAAACCACCTAACAACATCCCGAAAGCAAATCTGTACGGCATGAAGATAAAACTGAGTAAGAACAGTATTCCCAGGATAATCCAATTTGCAATTTCAAGCTTTTTTTGGAGGGGGTCTTTTTCTGTGTGGTTCACTTTTCAGATACTTAATTATAGGTTTTTCATCCCAGGAAAATTTCTTTACCAACCCGTATATGTTCCAGAAACCGGCGCCAATACCTATTATCAAAAGCAAAATTGTTAATTTATATCCGGTTCCGAAATTTCTGTCGAGTTGGACACCCAGCCAGAGACTTATGATAATGAACAGCACAAAAGCTATGCCGATACTGCTGGCGTATGCGAGCTGGATGGCTGCTTTCCTAGTCTCCTTATCCATATGCGTTGCGCTCCATAGCATGAAAGGATGGGTAAGTCAAATAAAAACTGAGGCCTTTTCAAAGGTTTCAATGAAATAACATTGCAGAATCATGATATCTTCTGCGATGCTGGCCGCTACAAAAATTCGAATAATCTATGTCGGATAGAATCCATTTCCATCTTGCTGGCTGCAAGCATCTGTAGATTAAATTCTTTCTTGTCACCTTTGTCACCAGATTCGGAAACATACACAATTTCAGCATCCTGGAGAAATTGAATAGCACTTTGATAATTGGACTGCGACAGAGCTTCCGCCCTGCGTATTTCCCCCTTCTTGTACATCTTAACAGCAAGTCTCTGGATTTTCTTCATCCAGTCTTTTTCCTGCATTGCTCCCTTTCTGAGATACAGGCAACTTTTGATCACTACCCAGTAAGATTCCATATAGTTTCGTATCAAACCCGCAAAAGGCATTAGATTCACCCTGCCCCTGCCCTTAACCTCTACCAAGGCCTGTCCATCCTGCTCAAAACCGGTTATCATACCTCTATTATTTAAATAGGAGAGCGCGTCATTCACCTCATCCAAATCATCTTTCCGGTCGTCAAAGATGAATTCATTCCAAAAGAGTCTTTTAAAAAAACGGTAATCTTTTATGATCCGGTTCAATGGTATCACG
>DASPQI010000041.1:0-7223 GCA_035625045.1 Syntrophales bacterium
ATTACTACCTGTCGATGTACTAAAGGGTACAAAAGATCGAATGAACTGAGACCCATTGTTTATAGTGTAATAACTTGCCTGCAATTGTGAACTGGAAGAACCCGGTGGATTTGAGCAGGATGAAATCATGAAAATTATTAATGCGGCAATTATTCCAAAAATAACCTTTTTCATAAAGCCCTCCTTTGATACATCGATTAGATATCAATAATCCTAATTAATTGGTTTTTTTATTGCAATACATTTTGAAACTATTTTTTGTTGATAACATCACGAGGTATCTTTCAAATGCGTGCTCATACCATTTTTGGTGAGGCCATTTGTTATGTTATGTTGACTAGCAGAAACGGCTATGATAAAATTAAAAATATTGGAGATATTCTCGGTAATTTTGACCAAAATATGAGGTCAAGTGGGAAATTCCAGATAATTACTCTTCAAAACAGCAAAGGTGGACCTTAATGAAAAATAGTGTTGGCCTTGTAGTTAAGAAGGTCAGTATATACTCTTGTCTGTTGTTAATTTGCTGGGCAGCACTTCCATCACAGGCTGTCACAGAAGCAAAAGCCCCAGCTCGCGCTTGCACTTCATTCTGTCTTGATTATGCGGATGGTAAATCTTGCATATTTGGAGCAAATCTGGATTATGGCGTTTCGCCAGGGCTTATATTTGTGAATAAGAGAAACACTCTCAAGGCCGGATGGGAAATGGGAAAAGGAGGCGAACGTGCCGTTTGGACCTCAAAATACGGTAGTGTGACCTTCAATTTGACCGGGTACCAGAGCGTTTGGGCGGGCATGAACGAAGCTGGATTGGTCATAAGCACGATGTTGCTAGAGGAAACCAGGATGGAAATCGCTGATTCACGACCTCCGCTGAACAACACAGTCTGGCTTCAGTATCTACTGGACACCTGCAGTACGGTGGATGAAGTTATCGCCTGCGATTTGAAGGTTAGAGTGGTAGATGGTTCCGATCATTATATGGTTTCAGATAAACAGGGAAACCGCGCAGTCATTGAGTTTTTGAACGGCAAGATAGTCTGCCACAAAGGTATGAATTTACCTGTAAAGGCCTTGACCAACGATCCCTATGAGGAATGTGTTCGATTGTGGCGCAGCGGTAAGCTTTATCATAATAATAATGAATCACTGATCCGTTTTGGTATGGCAGCGGATTTACTAAAGGGATTCAGTCCGAATCCTAACACGGTGTTGATGATTGACAAGAAGGAGATGGTGTACTATGCTTTCTATATCCTGGCCGCAGTAGCGCAGCCGATTACCTGCTGGTCGATCGTATTCGACAACCGGAATCTCCAGGTTTACTTTCATACCAAGCTGAATCCGCAGATGCGTCAGATTGACTTTAACAAGCTGGACTTTTCGGGCAACACACCCGTAAGGATGTTGGACATTCATGTACCATTGGCGGGGGACATCAGCCTTAATTTCACTGATTATTCTCATGATGTCTGTCTCAAGCATTTGCTTTTCATGATCCATTATTCATTTCCTCAAATGCCAGAACAAGAAGTTGAACACGAAGTTGTTCAGGTTTTGGGATTCTTCGAGCAATTTCACTACTTGCAAAACACTAATGATCTTCAGGAGCAGGAGATGGAGCTCCTCCGGAAAGGTCATCATGTTCTTCCTAAATAGGTTGATCTACTAGAAGGTCTTCAGAGAGCATTTTGTGGTCGAATAAAAAAGCTGGAAACTGTCTTATCATTCATATAGAAAAATCAGATAAAAAGTTGGAAACTAATATTGTTTATTGCGTATATTATTAAAGTTAGTTACTGGATTTGAAAATTTTGGTGGGGGAAGATCGTGATTATCCACAAATTGGTCAAAATAGGGGAAAAAGGAGTAATCCATACGGCACAGAATGGATCTCCAGCAAAACCATCAATTTTGTTCCTTCATGGTTGGCCTGAAAACTGGAGATCGTTCGAAAATTTGCTTGAACTGGCAGGGGAAA
The DNA here is from genome assembly GCA_035625045.1 of Syntrophales bacterium. Taxonomy (GTDB): domain Bacteria; phylum Desulfobacterota; class Syntrophia; order Syntrophales; family UBA2185; genus DATKLL01. The sequence continues at coordinate 1,984 of DASPQI010000041.1, forward strand.
TTTATTACGCAATTGCGATTGACCTACCCGGGATCGGAGATTCGAATTTCATGGATGCGCCATTTTTAAAATCGGAGATTGCAGCAACGATCCATGAATTAGTGAATGCATTGAAGCTCAACGATCTCGTAATAGCAGGCCAGGATGTGGGAGGGCAAGTAGTTTTTTCATATCTCCATAAATATCATTCCGAAATCAGAGGAGCCATTATTATGGATGTTGTTATTCCGGGACTAAAACCATGGGAAGATGTGATACGCAATCCGTATATTTGGCATTTCGCATTTCACGCAATACCCGACCTCCCGGAGACTATTGTGACTGGAAAGCAAAGTGAATATTTCGATTATTTTTACAACACTATTGCGGCTCACTCGGAAAGGATAACTTCGGAAATAAAAGAAGATTATGTTAGATCCTATTCAATACCGGCATCATTATCAACCGGATTCAACTGGTACCGCGGCTTCAATAAGGATGCGGAATATAATAAATCATTGGCGGGATCAGGCAAAGTCATTACAACACCTCTGCTATATATGAGGGGCGAAAAAAGCCGGGGGAAAATCGAAGAGTACATTACCGGCTTATCCGATTCTGGAATTAGGGACATAAGGCCGGCACTTGTTTATGACTGCGGCCACTTTATGGCCGAAGAACAGCCGGAAGATGTTTGGAAAAAAATAGATGCTTTTATCAAATCGATTTGACAGCTGCAGTTAAAAACCAATAATTTTTGGTTCAATTGACTGAAGCATAGCTGGACACATAAATACCTTCAGCTTGAAAATAACGTTGGTGCACAATAATCTTTTTATGCAATTTCCAACTTTTTTATTCAATTTCCAACATTGTTATTCGGTTTTCAACTTTTTTATACGCACACACATCTCACTGAATTGAATTCTGGCATTTTATGATCAATAAGCTATCTGATTAGGAACTTTCATCAATCATTTCAAAAATCACTTGACTATATCTTAAATAACATATTATCCATAAACTTTTAATATTCATTCTTCGAGAATACAGCCAAAAAAAGATATTACTCAACTGTCAACTAACAATAAAGTTATATACTATCTACCATTGTCATATCTGCGCTAATACTTTTGATAAGACAGATCGAGATGGAGATGAAGAAATAAGGGTATTCGATAGTGATTGGATTATAAGGTAGAGATTTAAAAAAATTCCAATGTAACCTCACTTTGCGCCTTCTGCTGTTTATAACGGCTGAAGTTTCGAGTATATTTTAATTTTGAGGCATCGATACCGTTTCGAGTAGATCTATTATGAGGTAATACGTTCATGAGGTAATACCTTCAATTGACAAAATAGTTTTTTGGTATTACAATACTAAAAATTGGACGGAAGTTAATAGCTGATGGTTCAAAATGCTAAGGGGGGAATTCCGAATAAATAAAGGGCGGTATAGTCTCCATTAACTTCAAGGCAAGGGGAGATAAATGAAAAAAGGCGATATAAATATCGGAATGGACCGGCGCGAATTCCTGAGCAAGGCCGGCAAGGCACTTTTACCCGTTCTTTCTATTCTCGGTTTAGCAGCATTAGGACTGTCAATTTCGGGCTGTGGGCCCGCAAGACCCGACTGTTCCGGATGCACGGGCAACTGCTACGGTGAATGCACTGGCGGATGCGATGGTAGCTGCAAGGGAGGATGTTCAGGCCAATGCTTCAGTACCTGCGGGGGAACCTGCAGGGGTACATGCAGCACATACTGCGCTTATGGTTCTCATTTATAATGCTCCCCAAAATTTTCGTGACACAGTCAGTGCACAACTTTTTTTAATAGTGCACGACTTTATTATGACTCAACAACACCCTTTTTTCTGAATACCGCAAGGTATTCTACATTCCCTGATTTCAGGCCGCTTATGGGAGACTCAATCTCCCCTCCAGATTGAAGTCCGATACCCTCAGCGAACTCAATGACCCTTTTGACGGCTTCTTCCCTGAAGGGCGCATAAGCCAGGCCTCTCTTCCCGATTTTTTTTCTTTCAAGCTCGAACTGGGGCTTGATCAAGACTATTATATAATAATCCCCGACAAGTATGTCTTTGACACTCTGAAGGATTTTCGTAATTGAGATAAAGGATACATCAATAACCGCGATCTCAGGTTTTTCTTTGAACATTTCCGGCTTTAAATAGCGAGCATTGGTCTTTTCCATCACTATGACACGGGGGTCGCTCCTTATCCTCCAGTCCAGCTGGTTTGTACCAGAATCTACGGCATAAACGAGCCTGGCCCCTCTTTCAAGCAGGACCTGGGTAAACCCTCCGGTTGAGGCGCCGATATCGACGGCGATTTTTTCATCTGGATCGATATTGTAATAATCTAGGGCAGTTATAAGCTTAAGGGCCCCTCTTCCGACATATGAAAACCTGTTTTTAACAATAATATCGCTCTCAAACGGAAAAGCCAGACCGCATTTTCTGGTAATAACACCGTTAACGGAAACGTCTCCGGCAAGGATAAGCGCCTGAGCCTTCTGTCTAGTTTCGCAGAGACCTCGCGAGACTATCAGCAGGTCAAGTCTTTCCCTGGAAATCTTGCTCACTCAAGGAACCCGGTAAGCGGTGAACTTGCGTCGGCTGTTTTTCTCTCCGCGGCAATTCCCGACAGAAACGCAGTCCTCCCGGCCTGGACAGCCATCGAAAATGCCCTGCTGATGATTACAGGGTCGGGAGCGGCAGCTATGGCCGTATTCACGAGGACCGCATCTGCTCCCATTTCCATAGCCTGAGCTGCATGCGAAGGCCTGCCTATCCCGGCATCAACAATAACCGGAAGTTTTGAATTCTCTATGATCATTTCAATAAGGTCGGCCGCCCTGAGACCCCTGTTTGAACCAATGGGCGATCCCAGTGGCATTACGGCTGCGGCTCCCGCTTCATAAAGCTTCCTTGCAGTCACCAAATCCGGCTGTATATACGGCAGTACTATGAATCCGTCTTTTGCAAGGATCTCCGTCGCTTTGACGGTTTCGTCGTTATCAGGCATAAGATATTTCATTTCATGGATTACCTCGATCTTTATAAAATTGCCGCATCCCAGTTCCCTCGCTATCCTGGCAATCCTGACTGCTTCATCCGCAGTTCTTGCTCCGGAGGTGTTTGGCATGACCGTTACGTTCTTTGGAATAAAGGAAAGTATATTATTGCTGCCGGCAGTAAAATCAACTCTCCTCAAAGCCACGGTTATCAATTCGCATCCTGATGCGGCTATTATATCCGGAATGAGTGCTGATGAGGAGAGTTTACCTGTCCCGACGAAAAACCTGCTGGTAAATGCCCTGCCGCCAATTTCTAAGATGTCGCCTGTCCCGCTTTTATATCCCTTCAAATTTATTGCTCCGGCTTATGATTATTTATATTAATCATACTCCGGGGTCTTTTCTTTGTCAATTCCTGCGCCGGTGCATGTATCTGCCGGCGTATAAGAAAGGGCAATTTAATAACCTGCAGATCACCTATATCATTAAAGAATATGTATTTATTCTGACGATAACTATACGTAATATGCGAGGTCGGATGATGAAGATCCTGAAGATGAAGGACAAAATACTTTCCCTTAAGAACAGCGGTAAACTGACGTTTTTCTTTACTGGCATTGGGAGCGCTTTCACCAAACGAGTCTATCAAACCAATCTTCTTATAATGAAGGGAAACGACCATGTTCTTGTGGATTGCGGAACCAGGTGCTCTGAATCCCTCAATGAGCTCGGGTTGAACATTACTGATATTGGAACCTTTCTGATTACCCACTCGCATGCGGACCATATAGGAGGCCTTGAAGAAGCATCGCTTATGGGGATGTTTTTCGCCAAAAAGAAGCCGTCAATTGTGATAACTGAAAACTATCAGGACATACTCTGGGAAATGTCCCTCAGGGGCGGATGCGCCTATAATGAGGAAATAAACGGTTCCGTTCTCAATTTCACTGATTTCTGGAAAATCATCAGGCCGGAAAGGATGCCGGATTACCCCAGAGAGACATATGCCGCCAATGTCGGTTCCATAAACATTAAAATGTTCCGTACGAAACACATTCCAAGAACATCCAAAAGCTGGGAAACATCGTTCTGGAGCTGCGGACTGATCATAGACGACAGGGTGATGTTTACAAGCGATACAAGATATGACGAAGAACTTATTCTTTCTTACAGCAGGCTTTTCAGACTGGAAAATATCTTCCATGACTGCCAGTTCTTCACGGGAGGAGTGCACGCATCTCTTGACGAACTCAACGAACTGCCCCGGGAAATAAAGTCGAAGATCATCCTGACTCACTATGGGGACAATTGGGAAACATATGAAGAAAGGGTCCATGATTACGGATTTGCCGGACTTGGATTACAACACGTCTTTTACCAGTTCGACTAGGAGTCTTTATTCGTAGAGCTTGAGCGGCATTGAAATATAAACAAAATTTTCATCGCCGATGGTCTTGAAAAGCATGGGGCTTCCCTGCGAATTTATTACAAATTCTATCTTCTTTCCCTGAGTAACCTTGAGGAAGTCCACAATAGCCTTATAATTGCACATTATCGTTATAGGAGTACCGCTGTAAACGATATCCATTTCCTCGCGGGCCACTCCGTATATCGGATGGGTTGCCAGGATAGTTAATTTATTATCAGAAAGCTCGAATTTGGTTTTGCCGGTTTCAGGATCGCTCATAACGGAAACAACATCTATGGCCTGCAGGAATTCTGTGCTGTCCAGAGTAACCACATTTACCCGTTCCGTTGGTATTACATCCTTATAATTTGGAAATTTTCCATCAACAAGATTGGAAAAGATGTAGACCTGACCGATCTTAAAAAATGCCTGGTTGTTATGAACTGAGAAGAGAACATCGCCTGTTGAAAGTATCGGCTGAAGTGTCCTGAATATTCTCTGGGGAACTATGACGCCGAGCTTTACATCGCCCTTCTTCTCTTCATAATCCCTTGTAATGACGGCAAGTCTCTTGCCATCGCTCGTCACGAATGAAATATAACCATCGACTGATTCCTCAATGTATGTCCCCGTAAATGCGGGTTTTGCAAAGTCCGTAGAAATCGAAAACTCGGTCGATACTATCTGTTCAAGGAGGGTTTCCTGTGATGTTTTAATATATGTCTCCCAGTTGAATTCAAAGAAAATCGGATAAGCATCTCCAGATACGCCGTTGATATTGAATACAGGGTTCTCCTTGCCATCGGCAGTCAG
>DASPQI010000042.1:0-5379 GCA_035625045.1 Syntrophales bacterium
TCAACATTTTTAGAGAAGTGATGCAGCCGAATCTTGATCCTGTGTGGTTTTGTACCATCATCATTGCTGAAACCTTGATCAGCTGCGGCTTTCCTTTGCCCACATCAACCGATACAAACTTCTTCAGGTATCATTTTTTCAAGTACCATCCTTACAAATATTATCCTGATGTAATTCTCGCAAATAAATGGTATTATATTTTTGTAAATATATCGCCTGTTAATCAGCCATACAATTACAGTTCCACACCCGTTTCCTCAATAACATTATCAACTATTCTCTGACCTGTTTCCGAAATATCCATCAGTAATACTCTGAATTATCGGTAATGCATTTACTTAACATTAAAAATCTCGTCAGGGGGATGCCTCAAATGTTTAATGAACTCCTGAAAAGAGATGCGCTCAACACGAGAAACGTGATCTTCACAAAAATTGAGTTGCCCGATTATGATATTGTTGTACCATTCATATGCCGGAAATGCGGAATCTGCTGCATGACTTACATACCGAGAATATCTACGGAAGATTTAATAACCATCGTCAGAAACTTGAAATGGTCACCGGAAAACATGATAAACCGTCATACAGATGCTTACCTAAAAAGACTACGGGGCAAGCCGGAGACCTGCATATTCCTAAACGATCAAAGGCTCTGCATGATTTACAGTCATCCTCTTCGTCCTGACGTTTGCCGACTCTATCCTTTTTCCTTCGGCGGTACAGATACTGATTGCGATGCGTATCTTGAACATAAGCGAGTAGTTGAGACTCTTCTCGCGAATGAGAAATCTTTTGAAATTTATGACGCAAGTTTCTGCCCCAACCGTGATGTCCGACCAATCCCCGACTCAAAATGGCCGGAGATCTATCAAAAGCTAAGACTTTCAAATGCTTTAAGTGATATGATCAAATCATTTCTAATCCTGAACGGCGCATCTCTCATATCCCACAGCCATGGGCTCTTATCTGTCCGGTCAATTTAATCTTGACAAACAAATCACGTTATGGTTAATGGAATGCCTTATTATTTTCACGGGGTACGGTTATGAAAAAGAACCTAACAAATTTCAGCAACACGAAGAGGAAACGAACCCACGGATTCCTAGTAAGAATGTCCACCAAGGGGGGTAGACTGGTTCTGAGTCGCAGACGCGCAAAGGGCAGAAAGAGGTTGACCGTTTAACCTGAAAAAGCGGTCCATGGAAAAACAATCCTTTGGCAAGCATGTAAGAATCTGTAAAAGAAGAGATTTTTTGACCGTCTATCAGCAGGGGGTGCGAAGTTATTCTGAAAATTTCACCGTTATCACCAGCAGGAATCAAACGGGGGTCAGCAGACTGGGAATAACAGTCAGCAAAAAGGTGGGGAACGCTGTTCAGAGAAACAGAATTAAACGTCTCATAAGAGAGTATTTTAGATTAAACAGATCAAGACTTTCAACTCCACAAGACATTGTGGTCATTGCAAAAAAAGATTCACCATTACTCAAATATCAAGATATTTGCCGTGAGTTGGAAAGTCATTTAATCAAAAATTCAAATGCCTGATTAATGTTTATGCATATTCTGGGAAAAATTCTTGTTTTTTTTGTTCGCGTCTACCAGGTATGTATATCCCCTCTTTTTACGCCATGCTGCCGCTTTTTCCCTTCCTGCTCTGAATATGCGATAGATGCGATTCAGCGATACGGACCTATTAAAGGTTTGTATTACGGCCTTATGCGGCTGCTTAGGTGCCACCCTTTTTGCCCCGGCGGTTACGATCCAGTTAAATAAAATTAAAGTGCCGAAGCGCGGAGGTATTGAATGGACAAGAAGACCGTCCTTGCCATAATCCTATCATTGATCGTTGTTTTCACCTGGCAGGCATTTTTTGCAAAAAAGCCAGTCCCGAAACAGCCGGAATCCGCACAGCAGGAAACACCTGCAACAGTAAAGCCGGCCGGAAAAGAAATTACCCAGCAGCCTATAAAGCCTTCTGTATCCAGGTCTGTTTTATCTCAAAAGGCTGCGGCGCCTGAGAGGGACATCCCCGTAGAAACACCTCTTTATACCGCAATCTTCAGTACAAAAGGCGGCGCCCTAAAATCTTACAAACTGAAAAATTACCGCTCCACACTTGATGCTAATTCTGAACTTATAGAACTCGTCCGGATCATGGACGGTATGCAAAGACCGCTCACCATTACCTTTCCGGAATCAAATATTGATATCCGTCCCGACAGCGTATTCACAGCGGATAGCAACCGAATTGATTTGACGCAGGGCGCTGACAACCGTCGCCTCATCTTCACACAGACATATCCTAACGAGATAAAAGTGGAAAAAATCCTTACTTTCTATCCGGGAAAGTATGCCTTTGATCTGGAAGTGAAGGTGCACAATTTATCAAAGGTAACCCTCACCCAGAATGCGCTCCTCTCTTGGGATCAGTACGTCGATCCCAAGGCTGAAACTGACAGTTATGGCCATGAAGGGCCTGTTTCTTTAATCGCGAAGGAAGTCGATCGTTACGAGGTCAAGAAACTTGATTCCATAAAATTGATCGGCCCTGATGTAGCCTGGACTGGATTCGAAAGCAAATATTTTATCGCCTCCATGATACCGCAGAGCCCAACGCTGACGAGTGCTTCCCTGTATCTGGATGCTCAAAACACGGTTTTCGTCGATCTCAAGGGTCCCCAAAATATTATTCCTCCCGGCCAGTCCGGGTCATTCAGCTATTCGTTGTACCTTGGGCCAAAAGAATACGATCTTCTCAAATCCCAGGGAGTCAGTCTCGAGGATGCGATTGATTTCGGTTCTTGGATGAAGTGGCTGGCCATGCCTCTTTTGATATCAATTAAATACCTGAATAATTACGTTTCCAACTACGGTATCGCCATTATTATCCTCACCATTCTGATAAAGATTATTTTCTGGCCCCTGGGGAATAAGAGCTATAAGTCCATGAAGGAGATGCAGAAGCTTCAGCCAAAGATAGCCGAGCTACGCGAGAAGTACAAAGACGACAAGACCAAGCTGAGCCAGGAAACAATGGCACTTTACAAAACGCACAAGGTTAACCCACTGGGCGGATGCCTGCCGATGATTATTCAGATCCCGGTCTTCTTCGGTCTTTACAAGGCTCTTATGTATTCCATTGAACTTCGCCATGCGCCATTCTACTGGTGGATCCAGGATCTGTCAGCAAAAGACCCGTACTACATTACACCGATTATTATGGGGGCAACCATGGTCATACAGCAAAAGATGAGTCCCCCTATGGGCGATCCCATGCAGGCAAAGTTGATGCTGCTCATGCCTGTTGTTTTTACGTTTCTTTTTTTAAATTTTCCGTCAGGTCTTGTTATTTACTGGCTCTTTCAAAATATCCTAAGCATCGGACAACAGTATTACATTAACAAGCGACGATAGTAAGTAGAGGTAAGGACTATGGAGTCTTTGGAAATTGAAGGAAAAACTATAGATGAGGCCATCGAGAAAGCCTGCGGCGAGTTTGGCGTTTCAAGAGAAAAACTTAACATAGAAATCATTTCAGACGGTGCTTCCGGGTTCCTCGGCCTCGGGTCAAAAAAAGCAAAAATCAGGGCGAGTCTATTGTCCATCGACATGACAATAGATACACCGCCGGAGCTATCACGACAAAATGTTCAAAAAAAACCATCCGTCATCCCAGAACCCAATCAAGCCGTTGTAACCGAGGAATCGGCTGAGTCGCCGGCGGTGAGGGCGAAAAAGATACTGGAGGGCATCTTGATAAGGATGAGCCTCGATTGTCCCGTGACCATCGAAGAAACGCCTGATGCAATTATCCTCAATATCAAGGGGGACGGCAGCGGTCTACTCATCGGAAAGAGAGGACAAAACCTGGATGCTATTCAGTACATTGTGAACAAGGCTGTAAGCAAATATCCTGATAACCGTAAAATGATCGTTGTCGATACGGAAGGATATCGAAAAAGAAGGGAAGAGTCACTCATCGCGCTGGCAGCAAACCTCGCAGAAAAAGTGAAAAAAACAAAAAAATCATTGACAGTCGGACACATGAACGCTCATGACCGCCGCATTATCCACTTGGCACTGCAAAATGACGAATCGCTGACCACTAAAAGCCGGGGCGAAGGCGAATTCAGAAAGATTGTCATCATGCCGGTAAAAAAGGGAAGAGCCTGACAGTATTGAAAATGTCCATCTGCCGGGGTCAGCACATTTTTACCCGATTTCCAACTTTGTTCGAGGCCACCAGGTTTGGAAGACACCATAGCGGCCATAGCTACTCCTCCCGGCGTGGGGGGAATCGGCATAATACGCCTTAGCGGCCCGAAGGCCGTGGATATCGCCCACCTCCTCTTTAGACCATCAAAAAAGGCAGACGGTTTCAAAAGCCATCAACTATACCATGGAGACATTGTTTCGCCCGAAACGGGTGCTGTCCTGGATGAGGTTCTCATCTCCTTTATGGAAAAGCCTCACACCTATACGGGCGAAGATGTGATTGAGATTAACTGCCATGGCGGTTATGTTATTCTGCAGTCCGTGCTTGCGGAAGTCATTAAAGCCGGCGCTCGTCTCGCGGAACCCGGGGAATTCACCAGGCGTGCCTTTCTTAACAACCGTATCGACCTCTCGCAGGCTGAGGCAGTCTTTGATATGGTCATGGCGAAGACGGACCGGGGGCTTGAACTGGCTGTTTCCCATCTCAAGGGTAATTTAAGCGATAAAATTGAGACAATCCGTGCTTCGATCATTGACATCCTAGCCCTTCTTGAAACATCCATTGATTTTTCTGACGAGGACATAGATCCCCGCCTACCTTCCGAGATTGCCGAAGCCATAGGGGCAATTGTCGATGAGCTGCGCAAACTCGCCTCGACATACCGGGAGGGGAAAATATACAGGGATGGCATCAGCGTCATAATAACGGGAAGACCGAATGTGGGTAAGTCAAGTCTTCTTAACAGGCTTCTTGGCGAAAAGCGGGCCATCGTAACCCCCATACCAGGAACGACGAGGGATTTTATCGAGGAGATTATCAGCATCAGGGGCGTGCCTGTGAAACTAACCGACACAGCCGGAATACGAGAGCCTGAAAATATCATCGAGAAGGAAGGAATCTATCTAGTATGGGAAAAACTCGCACAGGCAGATGTGGTTATAATTTTACTCGACGGCAGTGAAGCGCTTACAAAAGAAGATACGGAAATCATCAAGAGGAGTCGGGCTAAGAAATTCCTCGTGGTAATCAATAAGGCCGACCTCCCTCACGCGCTTGACGATCGGGACTTGAGCTTGCATACACCTGATATGAAGCCTCCCATATGGATTTCCGCAAAATACGGCGAGGGCATACCGGCACTGAGAGATGCCATCCACGA
>DASPQI010000043.1:0-3048 GCA_035625045.1 Syntrophales bacterium
CAGCCGGGTCCGTCCCTGGGGAAAAAACGGTTTTGATGGCCTCTTTCATCGCCGATTTGTCGGGCGAGAAGCTGCATATCACAAATTTTCATAAATTTGTCACTCAGGCAGCCTGATATCGTAAATTTTTTTAAAATATTAGCATACCTCCCCTAGGGTCGGATACCTCAATGCTGTTGAGCTTAAGTCCCCCAGGCAAGCACCGCCCGATAATGATGCGCCAGGGGAAAGACAGAGGCCAAATTCACATACCACCTGGCGGCATAGTAAGAAACCCTGGACTTAGCTGAATGCAATATATCTTGCCAAAAGGGCAACTTATCTGATTTGTTGATAAAATTTTCGATATGCTCTGGATATGGAAAGTTTTTGGCCGTGTGATAAGTTTCTAATGAGAGCAGCCAAAGGGGCTGAGTGAAACATGTTTCTCAACCCCCTTTGACTCGTGCCTCGACTACTTGGCCCGCTTCCAGACGAGGTAATTCGTTCCTCCAATGGCCGCAGCGGGGACAGTGAGCTTCAGTTCGTCTCCAGTAACGGTCACGAACCGCTTCTGATCTTGGCCATCCCAGTTGGGGAAGGTACATCCCTCGATGTGGAAATTTAATGTCTTCTCCTTTTCGCTAACAACCTTATAAGTCCCGAAGTTAGCGAATGACCCTTGGGCAACGGACTGATTCTCCTCTGCGGTACCGGTCATGCGATTGTTTGAAGCGAATTTCGGGAGGCGTCCCCGCATCATGATTATTGAGAAGCGGCCATTCGGAGTCAGGATCAGAGAACCCCTCGGGTTGGGACCGAACACCTCAGTCTTCTTGCCGTCCTGCTCGTTGTAGATGGAAACGAGAGTCCAGGTACCCTTGATCTGCTTTGCCAAACTGCCCTTGGTTTGAGCCCAGACACCGGAAGCTCCGGATAGCATCCCACCAGAAATAACAGCAACAACCAGCAGGACCCTTGCCACTTTCTTAATAAACCGGTTCATCGTGTTCCTCATTTACAGTTCAGGGTAACTATTCTTAACTTGTCTTAAAATTAAGATTCACCATATGCTCTGTAAATTTGCACCAAATTTTTTCCACAGGGGCATTCTCCAAAAAATCTCACAATCGGGAAAGGTTTATATGGCTTGCCAAAATCTTCTCTTATCACCTAGCCATTAAAACTGCATAAATGATCTACATATCCTCTAAAGACCTTTGTGGGGAGGATGAGTTCGGGTTCCTGGGATAGAAGGCCCCAAACAGTGTGGAGAAGAAGGGAAGGTATTTTTCCGCTCAGAAAGTGAAGGAATGATCTGGATAGTTAGAATTTTCAGCGGCTTGATAAGTTTTGGATTATAGCAGGTAGCCTTTATTTTGACCGACTTCTCTCCAGGGCACTTAATCTAGTGTAAGACTAACGTGTTCCGGATCATTTCAGCAGAAAAAAGGCCCCCAGCGGCGAGCTCTGGGGGCCTTGGGTCCGGTAATTATGCGGCATACCAGTTTGTATGTAGCCGTAGGCTCTTATTTTTTCAACAGTAATGGGCTGGCTTCCGCGTGTGTCCGAAGTTCCTTGAGCAGCATGGCCAATTCTTTTTCCCGCTGTTTTTTGAAAATTTCCCATATCTCCTGGCAGGCCTTGCAGCCCGCGGCGTCCTTGACATAGTTTTCGTACCGGTAAAGACTCTTGGAAATGTTGGAGATGGACTCGAAGAGATTGTAATCAAGGTTTTTTAACATAGTCCCTCCCCTTCCTTATCTCTCGGTATGCCGCACACCTGTAAGTTAAGGTCATTTATCTCCCTTATCAAGAGGCAACCAACTTCTGAGGTGATTATGGTCCCCTGGAAATCCATCATGATGGCCCGGTTAAAATCCGGCCGGATTACCTCTTTCTGGCTTCACCACTAGCGAGCATCTTGGGGCCCCCCATTTTGCCAAATATATCTTTTTATATCATATAGTTAGGGAAATTTCTATCAATTTTTGCGGAATAATCCAGGATCTTAACTGTATTAATGCAAGCCAAGAAGATTAATCCGTTGACCAAGATCATGCTGATTACTAACCGCCTGGATTTGGCCTTTCCGCTGGAGGCGTATGATATTGACATCGATGATTACATCATCATGCCGATTAGTGCCGGAGAATTTTGGCGTAGGGTCGAAAACTGTTTGGATGGCTTGGTGGTTGACCTTATTCCAGAAAATTCTGTTTCTCAATCCGGTCCCGAAGTAAAATTACTTGGTGACCACGTGGTTTTCGAACCCATGGTTTCTGGAACCGGCTCCTGAAATACTCTCAATTCTTTATAACTACAAATCTCGTTGGAATAAATTTAGGACTTTCGCTCCCAGAATTCGCTGCAAAACCAAAAATTATTTTTCTTCTGACTACTAAACAGGTGGTCACTTGATCGCCTTTTTAAAATTCAACAAATTGGGCTTTTCGTATGGATTTGTCATCAGTTTGTTTTTTAATTTTAAAAAGATGCCATTATAGGTAATTTTACCTATCGGAAAATAAGTATTTTAGCCTATTGTATATTGACCGAACTTTGTGCTATTTTGGGATTCAAAATTTAAACTGGAAGGAGGTGGTTACTGAGATAAAGAATATTGGCAGTCGAAAAAAATCCGAGAAAGCGGCCATTGGGGAGATGGTTGGACCGGTAAGAATCACCGTGGAAAGATAGGGGGGAGGTCTTTGCGCGATGAAGATACAAAAATATGGAGCTGTGTGCAAATTTAACTGGTTTCTTGGAGGGACAGGAAACCCAACAGCAACCATGAAACCATATCGCATTATCCTGGTCGATGACCACGCCCTGTTTCGCCATCAAATCAAGAGAATTATCGATGAGGCTCCTAATCTGCAAGTCGTGGGGGAAGCCGGTGACGGCTTTGAGGCTTTGGACCTCTTAAAAGAAATTGGTCCGGATCTGGCTATCCTTGATATCTCTATGCCAAAATGCGGAGGGATAGAAGCCAGCGGAATAATCAAGAGCCTTTATCCCGACCTTAAAGTGCTGATCCTCACCATTCACCGTGACGAGGCATATATG